>NZ_JAMYQF010000016.1:0-123298 GCF_040320745.1 Mesorhizobium sp. M0621
AGACTCAACTGACCCAGAACACGATCCACCATCGCGAATCTCCCTGCTCCAACCTCACAACAGAATCACTGATCGGCTTCTGTGCAAAGATCTCCTTGTGGGAGAAGGTGGATCGGCGCGCAGCGCCGAGACGGTTGAGGGGTGCGTGACGGATTGCCGTCACTGCCAAGCTGGAGCACCCTCATCCGACCGAGCTTCGCTCGGCCACCTTCTCCCACAAGGGGAGAAGGCAAAGAAGGCCCTAAAGCCGCCCCAACCTCTCCACCAGCAACTCAAAAAACCCGTCATGGTCGATGTCGCGCATCACCATGGCGTTCTTCGGCCGCTTGGTGACGCCCCACCAGTCGATCACGGTCATGCCCATGGTCAGTTCCGAGGCGGTTTCGACGCTGACGTTGCAGTTGCGACCCTTGAAGAGTTCAGGCTTCAGAAGATAGGCGATGACGCAGGGATCGTGCAGCGGCCCGCCGTCGGTGCCGTATTTCTCTTCGTCGAAACGCTCGAAGAATTCCAGCATCTCCGCGGTGGCCGTGCCGACCTTGGTGCCGAGCGCGCGGAAAGTCTGCGTGCGCTTGGCGGTGGTCAGCGCCTTGTGGGTGACGTCGAGTGGCATCATCACGATCGGAATGCCGGATTTGAGCACGACATCGGCGGCATGCGGATCGACATAGATGTTGAATTCGGCGGCCGGCGTGACGTTGCCGCCTTCGAAGAAGCCGCCGCCCATCAGCACAATTTCCTTGATACGCAGTGCGATACGCGGTTCGCGGATCAGCGCCAGCGCAATGTTGGTGAGCGGCCCGAGCGGGCAAAGCGTGATCGTGCCGCTTTCTTCCGTCATCAGCGTCTCGACGATGAAATCGACTGCGTACTGATCCTGCAGCTTCATCGTCGGCTCGGGCAATTGCGGCCCGTTGAGACCTGTCTTGCCATGCACTTCCTCGGCGGTGACCAGTTCACGCATCAAGGGCCGGATGGCGCCGGCATAGACCTTGATGTCCGGGCGGCCAGCCAGCTCGCAGATCTTGCGGGCGTTCTTTTCGGTAAGCTTCAGCGGCACGTTGCCGGCAACGGCGGTGATGCCGACGATCTCCAGCTCGGAGCTGCCGAGCGCCAGCAAAATGGCGACGGCATCATCCTGTCCGGGATCCGTGTCGATGATGATCTTGCGTGATTGGGGCATTTCAATTCCTTGTTTGGCGAAGCCATGGACCTGGATGAATCTGACCGAAACATCCAAATGACGCCGAAGCGACCGCGAGCTGCCATGTCGAACCGCTCGACCTGGGAAGACGATCCCGGCCTGCGCGCTTCTCCTTGCATCTGCTCGCCGTTTCAAGCGCCATGCCGATCATTCCTGTGAGTCCACGACCTGGTCTTTTTGGGCGGGTCTATTGACGGCTTGAACTTGGTCGCGGGGCGGACCATATCAAGACCATCGGGAAAAATGCCATCTGGGTTTTTCCACTTTATGTCGCTCTTGAGAGGACAGTGTAACATGAGCCGAATGACGCCTTTTTCCAGCCCGCTTCTCCTTGGTTTCGACGCCATGGAAAAGACTCTGGAACGCCTGGCGAAATCCGGTGACAGCTACCCTCCCTACAACATCGAACGCCTCAGCGGCGCTGACGGCAAGACCGAGAGGTTGCGCATCACATTGGCCGTCGCCGGTTTCGCCGAAAGCGATCTCGATGTCACCACGGAGGAAAACCAGCTGGTCGTGCGCGGCCGTCAAAACGACGACACCGAGCGCGAATTTCTTCATCGCGGCATCGCCGCGCGCCAGTTCCAGCGCTGTTTCGTGCTGGCCGACGGCATGCGGGTGATTGCGGCGGAACTGAAGAACGGCCTTTTGTCGATCGATCTTGATCGGCCGGAGTCCGAACGGCTGGTACGGAAAATAAACATATCGGTGAAAGACTGATCTTTACCGATGGCTCTCATGCGGGATGGCCTTGAGCGGCGTCCTCGCGCCAAGGAGGCTTTGAAATGACCAGAACCGAAAATATCACCATGACCAATGGCGAATTCGCCCATCTCGGCGAGGGCTCGGTCGCTTATCTCAGAAAGGTATCGAGCGACGAATTGCTCGGCCGGTTCCCCAACCTCGGCGAAATCGCGCCCGGCATGGAACTGTGGGCGCTGTTTGCCGCCAATGGCCAGCCGATCCTGCTTTCGGATGCGCGTGACCGTGCACTGGCCGGCGCCATGGAAAACGACCTGACCACGGTCGCCATTCACTAAGAGCAATTCCAGGAAAAGCGTGAAGCGGTTTTCCCGGGAAAAGCGCATAGCGCTTTCCCTTGGGAATTGCGTGGCTCTAAGAATAATACCCTATTGAAACGAACAGGGCCGCCCGTGGCGGCCCTTGCGACGGTCTCGTCCTGAAAATTCAGGCCGCGTGCGAGGCCTGGGTGTCCGACAACAGCGCGTGAATTGCCGCGGCGTCGCGCGTGCCCCTGATCTTGGCCACCGTGTCGGCGTCGCGCAGCACCCGCGCGATGCGCGACAAGGCCTTGAGATGATCGGCGCCCGCACCTTCCGGCGCCAGCAGCAGAAACACCAGATCGACCGGCTGATCGTCCAGGGATTCGAAATCGACCGGCGTCTCCAGCCGGGCGAAAACCCCGGCGATACGCTTCACGCCGGCCAGCTTGCCATGCGGAATGGCGATGCCGTTGCCGACGCCGGTCGAGCCCAGCCGCTCACGCTGCAGGATGGTATCGAACACCTCCCGTTCCGGAATGCCGGAAATCGCCGCTGCCCGTTCGGACAGCAGTTGCAGCAGCTGCTTCTTGGAGTTCGCCTTCAACGCCGGCAGTATCGCCGGAACGTTGATAAGATCGCTCAGATCCATGCTTGAAAATCCCTTGTTCGCCTGCCGTCACCAGTCCCCACCCCTCGTGCGGCCGGCTTTTATCCCCGTGCGACCCTTGTCGTCACGTCCGTGCGACCCTTGTCGTCACGTCCGTGCGACCCTTGTCGTCACGTCCGTGCGACCCTTGTCGTCACGCCCCGTGCGACCCTCGTCGTCACGCTTGTGCGACCTTGGTCGTCGACGGGTCGATCCAGCCGATGTTTCCATCGGGCCGGCGATAGACGATGTTGAGCTGGTCGTTTCCGGCGTTGCGGAAGACGAAGACCGGGCTGTCCTTGGTGTCGAGCTCGATGACCGCCGACGCCACGGACATGGTCTTCAGCGTCATGGTCGATTCGGCGACGATGGCCGGTGCGAAATTCTCCGGAATGTCCTCATCGTCGTCCGCAAGCGGCGCCATCACCGTGTAGGCAATGTCGGTCGGTTCGCCATTTGCGGCACCCGAACTGTGCGACTTCAGCCGCCGCTTGTAGCGCCTCAGGCGGGTCTCCAGACGATCCGCCGCGGCCTCGAAGGCCAATGTCGGATCCTGGGCATCGCCGGTGGCCTGCAGCGAAGCGCCCGAATCCAGCCGGATCATGCAATCCGCCGAATAGCGCGAGCCCGATTTGATGACGGTGACGTGTCCGGCAAAGCCGCGATCGAAATATTTGCCGATCGCTTCGCCGACACGATCGTTGATGCGTGTGCGGAACGCATCGCCGATATCCATGTGTTTTCCCGATATGCGCAGATTCATCTGAAAACTGACCTTCCTTGCTCAGGCTTCAAATTGGCCCGAGTTTATACTCGTGATCCGTGCGCACAAGCTTTGCGGCGTCACTCGCGCCGATTTTAAATCCAAACTTTCCGGTTGATCACAAGCCGCCTTTTGACCGTCCCGAGGCCAACGTCGTGACGGACCATCCGCATGCAGGCATCTAGCCCGTCTCATGCGGGCGGGCTTCTAGCCACTTCACTGCGGCTTGTCAATGAAGTGCTGGCCTGTGGAAAATCGAACCCCATCAGCGCCCGGCGCTGGCCATCGCCCGTTTCTCGCGCCGGCGCTGCACCGAGGAGGGAATATTCATGCCTTCCCGGTACTTGGCGACCGTACGCCTGGCAATATCGACGCCACTCTCCCGCAACATGTCGACGATCGCATCGTCGGAAAGCACGTCGACGGGTTTTTCCTCATCGATCAATTGCTTGATGCGGTCGCGCACGGCTTCCGAGGAATGCGCATCGCCGCCGCCCGACGCCGCGATCGAGGCGGTGAAGAAGTAACGCAGTTCGAACACGCCGCGCGGCGTCAGCATGTATTTGTTGGCGGTGACCCGGCTGACCGTCGATTCGTGCATGCCGATGGCATCGGCCACCGTGCGTAGGTTGAGCGGCTTCAACTGACGCACGCCATGGACGAGGAAGGCATCCTGCTGGCGAACGATTTCCGAGGCCACTTTAAGGATCGTCTTTGCCCGCTGGTCAAGGCTGCGCGTCAGCCAGTTGGCGTTTTGCAGGCATTCGGCCAGGAAATCCTTTTCCGCCTGGTTCTTCGCCTGCGGCGAGACCTGGGCGAAATAGATATGGTCGACCAGCACGCGCGGCAGCGTTTCGGCATTGAGTTCAACCGTCCAGCTGCCGTCATTGGCGGCACGCACCTCGACATCGGCGACGATCGCGTCGCTGGCGCCGCCCGAAAACGCCATGCCCGGCCGGGGATCGAGTGCCCGGATCTCGGCCAGCATGTCGAGCAGATCCTCCTCGTCGACGCCGCAGATCCGTTTCAGCGCATGGAAATCACGCCGCGCCAGGAGTTCGAGATTGGCGATCAGCGCCTTCATCGCCGGATCGAGCCGATCCCGCATGGTAAGCTGCAGCGACAGGCATTCGGCAAGGTCGCGGGCAAACAAGCCGGCCGGCTCGAAGGCCTGGCACACCGCCAGCACCTTTCGTACCACGGCGATGTCGGTACCGAGACGGGAGGCGATCTCGGCTAGGTCGGCGCGCAAATAGCCGGTCTCGTCGAGGCCGTCGGCGAGATCGGCGGCGATCAGCCGCGCGGCCGGGTCGGCGAAGGCGAGCGCGACCTGTTCGCCGACATGGTCGCGCAGCGTGATCGCCGCGGCCGCCATGTCGCCGGCATCAAACCCCTCGGACGAGGAACCGGCGCCATTGCCGGAAGCCGATTTCCATTGCGCCGTCAGGTCTGGACCGAGCCGCTCGCTGGTGCCGGGGTCGTCGGGAAACAGGTTTTCCAGCGACGTGTCGAGCTTGTCCGAGATCGCCTCGGCGCTCCACTGCGTCTCGTTTTCGAACCAGTCGCCGTCAGTGGTGGCTTGCGGCTCCGCCTCGATCTTCTGCGACTGGTCGCTGGCGGCATCGTCCTGCGGCTCGGCGCGCTCCAGCAGCGGGTTGCGCTCTATTTCCTCGTCGATGAAATGCTCGAGTTCGCCATGAGTGAACTGCAGCAGCCGAATCGACTGCATCAGCTGCGGCGTCATCACCAGCGACTGCGATTGTCGTAGCTGTAGTCTGGCCGCCAATGCCATGGTTCGGTTTCAAACGCCTCGTCTACGCATCCGGACTTCCGGAGAACAATTTTTGCAGCCGGTCATAGAAACTGGCCCGGCTTTTGCTTGTCAAGGCAATTGCTAGCAAAACCCGCTTACCGGAGCGTTATCGCGGAGCAGAATCGAGGAAAAAGCCCCGCGAGCGCAAAAAAATCGTGTCAGGAAACAAATTTCACGCTCAGAGCAATTTCAGGAAAAGTGTGAAACGGTTTTCCCGGGAAAAGCGCATAGCGCTTTCCCTTAGTAATTGCGTCAAGTGTCAGAGCGTAAAACCCTCACCGAGGTAAAGCCGCCGCACATCGGGGTTTGCCACCACTTCGTCGGCCCGGCCATGGGTCAGCACCTGGCCGGCATGGATGATGTAGGCCCGGTCGATCAGGCCAAGCGTTTCGCGCACATTGTGGTCGGTGATGAGGACGCCGATGCCGCGCGCCGTCAGGTGGCGCACCAATTGCTGGATATCGGCGACGGCGATCGGATCGATGCCGGCGAAAGGCTCGTCGAGCAGCATGTAGGCCGGACGGGTCGCCAGTGCACGCGCGATTTCCAGGCGCCGCCGCTCGCCGCCGGAGAGCGACATGGACGGCGACTTGCGCAGATGGCTGATGTGGAATTCCTCGAGCAGCTCGTCGAGATTGCGCTCGCGCACCTTGCGGTCCTTTTCGACCACTTCCAGCACGGCACGGATATTCTGCTCGACATTGAGGCCACGGAAAATCGACGCTTCCTGCGGCAGGTAGCCGATGCCGAGGCGTGCACGACGATACATCGGCATCGAGGTGACGTCGAAGCCGTCGATCTCGATCGTGCCTTCATCCACCGGCACCAGGCCGGTGACCATGTAGAAACAGGTCGTCTTGCCGGCGCCATTGGGGCCGAGCAATCCGACGGCCTCGCCAGCACGCACGCCGATGGTGACGCCGCTGACGACCTTGCGGCCCTTGTAGCTCTTGGTCAAACCCTTGGCGATCAGGGTTCCCTTGAACTTTCCCGCATCGACGGTCACCGTGGCCGGCGCCGAAAGTTTGCCGGCGGCCCGTCCCGGAAGACGCGCCGTCAGCGACGACAGGCTGGTCATCAGGGGTTCGTCGCTCCCGATTTCGGCGGCGGCGTGATCGACATCTGGACGCGTTGCCCAGCGCATGGATCGACCTGGGCCAGCCCGGTTTTCATCTGCACGGTGAGCTTGCAGCCGACCAGGACATTGTCGTTTTGCGACAGAACGACCTTTTTGCCCGAAAGCACCAGAACCTGGCTCTTCATATCGAAGCTGCCTTGATCAGCGGTCGCGACCTGCGCATCCGACTTCACGTAAACCTTGTCGGAAATTTCCAGATGATCGATGTTGGCCGAGCCGGTCATAGCCGCCGCGCCAGCGGCTTCCGTGCCCTTGGCGCCGGCGTTGGGATCCTTGACGTAGTAGACCATCATCTTGCCGGCCTTCATCAATGTCGGCCCCTGGACGACGCTGACATTGCCGGTGAAGATGGCGACACTTTCGGCCTGGCGGACCTCCAGCTTGTCGCTTTCGATCTGTATCGGCTTGTCGCCGGACAGTTTGAGACCCGATTGGGTGGTGGACTGCGCCAATGACGGCGCCAGTCCGAGCAGCAGCAACGCCGAAGTTGCAGCCGCGAGCCGCGTCGAACTACTGAGCCGCATTGGTTTCTCCGCTATTTCCCTCTGCCGCCTTCAAGGCGGCGGAATCGATATTGACGCGCACTTTGCTTTCGAAAACCATAACCCTGCCATTGTCCCGGACCGACATCGAATCCGATGTGATCCGCGACCCGCCACGGCTGACATCGACGGGATCTCCCGTCTTCATAGTGCCTTTGCCCATGTCGAGGAAGACAGATTTGAACTTGGCTTGCATGCCGTCGGTTGTGGTAATCGTCACGTCGCTGGTCAGGTTCATCGTATTGCCGTCACGATCGTAGGTGCCGTTCGAGGCCTTGATAGCAGCGACGTTGTCGGGCGCGATCGGCACCTTGGCGTCGATGCCTTCCAGTTCGATGATGCCCTGCGTGCCGACATCCTGAATGGCGCGCAGAGCAGTCATCGAATAGGGCTGCTTCTGCTTGGTGAAACCGTTGAGCTTCGGATTGGCCATCACCAGCTTGCCGTTGGAAAAGGCCGTGCCTTCCGCCTGGACCGAGACGGAGACGGGTGCGGCGAGATAGGAATAGACCGGGAAAGCGATGGCGATCAGTGCCGCAGCCACCGGCACGGCAAATTTGAGAACGCGCACGCGGCGCGAATGACGCTGCGCGCGGTCGAACGCATCGCTGCGCGTCCGGCCGTCCGCCGGGGGAGCCAACTCCGTCTCGGCGTTGGTCGGTTCAATCGGTCGCGCTAACATTCACTGCTTTCTTCTAAACCCCTGCCCGCCCGGAGCCCCGCCTATAGGTGGGACGCCGGCGCCTTCAAGCAAGCACAAGCCCACGAAAACTGCAAAAATGTGACAGCCGCAATTGTACAGATGAAAACGAGGTCTGCACAACTTGCACGTTCTCCATAGCAGAAACAGACACGCGGCGTAAAATTTATCAACTGTCGGTCTCGCCGCGTGCCTCGCGGCGATTGCACAAATACGTGAGCAGACCAGTGCCTGGAGAGGGGCGGGAAGCCCGCCTGGCCGGCCTGGTCGATTGTCGACGCCGACGGCTATCTCGCCCCTGTGAGCGGATTGTCTCGCCATGCGCAAAAGAGAATTGCTTCCAGATGCGAGGATCATGGTCTAAAAGCGTCTCTCCCCGCCGACTGAAAGGCTGACCATGGCACTGAGAGCCGACGACCTGATCGACCGCCGCCGGTTGCGACGCAAGCTGACATTCTGGCGCGTTGCCGCCATCGGCATCGTAGCCCTTGGGGTGATTGCCCTTTCAGCCTGGTTCTATGGCGACGATTTCGGCGGCTCGGCGGTCGACCATATCGCCAAAGTCAAGATCGAAGGCACGATCACCGAGGACGAGGAGCTGATCAAGCGGCTGGAAACCATCCGCATGTCGCCGAGGGTAAAGGGCGTGATCCTGTCGATCGATTCGCCCGGCGGCACCACGGTCGGCGGTGAATCGATCTATGACGAGGTGCGCAAGCTGGCTGCCGACAAGCCTGTCGTGGCGGAAGTCGGCACGCTCGCCGCATCGGCGGGCTATATGATCGCCAGCGCCGCCGATCATATCGTTGCCCGCAAGACTTCGATTGTCGGCTCGATCGGCGTGCTGATCCAGTATCCCGACGTCAGCGGCCTGATGGACAAGCTCGGCGTCAAGCTGGAGGAAGTGAAATCCTCGCCGCTGAAAGCCGCGCCCTCTCCCTTCAAGCCGACCAATGACGACGAGCGCGCCATGGTCCGCAAGCTCATCCTCGACAGCTACGACTGGTTCGTCGGCATCGTTGCCGAGCGCCGCAAGATGACCCGCGAACAAGCGCTGGCGCTTGCCGACGGCTCGATCTTCTCCGGTCGCCAGGGTGTCGCCAACGGACTGATCGACGCTGTCGGCGGCGAAACCGAAGCGGTCCACTGGCTGACGACCAAGGGCGTCGATGCCAAACTCGAGGTCGTCGAATGGAAGGACACCGAACGGCGCGGCGGCTTCTTGTTCTCAAAAGCCATGGCGCAAACGATCGGCAGCGCGCTCGGCCTGCCTGCTTACACCGGCGACGTCATCCATGAACTCGGCGCCGACCGCTTGTTTCTTGACGGTCTCGTTTCCGTCTGGCACCCTTGAGATGCGTTTGGGGCAAGTGAAAAAAGCAAATAAAATCATCCTCATAATTTTGACCGCACTGCTTTCACGGGGATCCGTCTCATGATCAAGTCCGAACTTGTGCAGATTATTGCCACGCGCAATCCGCATCTTTTCCTGCGCGACGTCGAAAACATCGTCGGCGCGATCTTCGATGAAATCACCGACGCCCTTGCCGAAGGCAATCGGGTCGAACTGCGCGGCTTCGGCGCTTTTTCGGTGAAAAACCGTCCCGCCCGCACCGGCCGCAACCCGCGCACCGGCGAATCCGTCGAGGTCGAAGAGAAATGGGTGCCGTTCTTCAAGACCGGCAAGGAACTGCGTGAAAGGCTGAACGGCGGCAAGTAGGCGCGGGCGTCAGCGCCAGACGGCCTCTCTGAGAGGCCAGCTTCCGACGGAAAACATCATGTTCAATCGCTTCATGCTCATCGTGATCTTCGTGCCCCTGGCGATCATCCTGATCGCACTCGCCGTTGCCAATCGCGAACTGGTCGCCTTCACACTGGATCCGTTCAACCCCGGCAATCCGAAGCTGACGCTGACTTTGCCGCTGTTCATCTTCCTGTTCCTGGCGCTCGCTATCGGCATGATCGTCGGCAGCCTGGCAACCTGGGTCAAGCAGGGCCGGTACCGCAAGCTGGCGCGCCAGCGCGGCGTCGAGGCCGAGAACCTGCGCCAGGCGGTCAGCCGCGCGCCGACGGCACCGCAGAGCCCCGTCCAAGGATCGGCCCAAGGGTCGGCCCAAGGGTCGGCCCAAGGGGTGGCCCAAGGGTCAGCATTGCCGAAGCCGACCACTTGAACCGCCCGTCGGCGGTTTTGTCCCCACGGAGTTTTTCATGATGACCATTTCGGCCGCTGAGGTCGACCAGGCGCTGACCTTTCCCGGATTGGTCGAGACGCTGCGCACGGCGTTTCACGATGGTGCGGTGCAGCCGGTCAGGCACCATCATACGATCGAGCGGCCCGATGGTGCGGCCTCCACCCTGCTTTTGATGCCGGCCTGGACCGACCTCAACGCGGCCGGCACGTCGGCCGGTGGTCATGTCGGCGTCAAGATCGTTACCGTTTCGCCCGACAACAACGCCATCGGCAAGCCTGCGGTGATGGGGCTCTATCTCCTGCTCAATGGCGCCACCGGTGAACCCGAAGCCTTGATCGACGGCCAGCGGCTGACACAGTGGCGCACCGCCTGCGCTTCGGCGCTCGCGGCCTCCTATCTCGCCCGCGACGATGCCTCGCGGCTGCTCGTGGTCGGCGCCGGCGCGCTGTCGCCATTCCTCGCCAGGGCGCATAGCGCCGTACGGCCGATCAAGTCCATCCGCATCTGGAACCGCACCCCGGCCAATGCCGAGAAAGTCGCGGCCGATCTGCGTGCCGAAGGCTTCGCGGCCAGCGCCGCGAGTGACCTCGATGCCGAGCTTGGGCAGGCCGACATCGTCTCCTCGGCAACGATCACGACAACCCCGCTGATCAAGGGCACCTTGTTGCGGCCGGGAACCCATGTCGACTTGGTCGGCGGCTTTACCCCGACGATGCGCGAAAGCGATGACGACGCGATCAGGCTCGCCCGCGTCTATGTCGACACCCGCGCCGGCGCCACCAAGGAAGCCGGCGACATCGTCCAGCCGCTGGCCTCCGGCGTGCTGAGGCCGGAATCCATCGTCGCCGATCTGCACGAACTGGCGCGTGGCCAGAAGAAAGGCCGCGAGAGCGCCGGCGAGATCACTCTGTTCAAGTCGGTTGGCGCGGCGCTCGAGGACCTTGCCGCCGGCATTGCGGTCTATAACGCGCTCAAATCCTGATCTGCCGGTACAGCCATTTTGGCGTCCATCGCTTCGGCGATCAGCGAAAAATCGTGCGCGCTGATCGGGAAGAGGCCAAAGCGAAGCTGATAGCCCCAGTTCGACTTGCCGACGGTGAAGTCGAGCCTGTCGAGCAGCGGCTTGATCGACGTTTCCTCGGCCTTCGCCCACTCGACGTCGCGACGGAACGGCGTGAAACCGCCGCCCATGTCACCCTGATAAGGTTCGCCTTCCCGCACGGTGCCTATTGCGGTGAAAGCCTGCAAGCCGTCCTTTTCGCCCAGATTGGTGGTCGGCGAATAATAGACGATGCCATCGCTGGGCCTGACGCGACGCAGCGGTGCCGCCTTGCCGTGGTTGACCTGCATGAAGCCGGCGGCGCGGCCGCGCCGGACATGTTCGGCGGAGGCCACTGCGATCCAGTACGCGCTCATTTCTGATCCCCATTGGCCTGTTCGCCATCGGACAGCCAGTAGACGCGCAGGCGATGATTGTCGGGATCGAGCGCAACGAAGGTGCGGCCGAAATCCATGTCGGTCGGCGTCTGCAGGATCTTCAGCCCGCGCCCGGACCAGTCGGCATGGGTGGCATCGACCGCATCGGGCGTATCCAGCGCAAAGACTATCTCGGCGCCACCGCCTGCCGCGGCCGCAGCCGGCTCGACCGTATGGCGCGACCAGAGGCCGAGCTTGAAACCAGCATCCAGCACGAACAGCACGAAGGTCGGCGAACTTTCGACCGGCTCACGACCCAGCAGCGCACTGTAGAAGGCGCCGCTCTTCTGCGGTTGGTCGACATAGAGGATGACGAAATTCGGGGTGGTCATGTCTGCTCTCCAAGGTTCAGCGTTTCGACTTGGCGAACATAGGATGCGCTACTGTCAGTTTCTGGCAGTAGCAGTCACGAACCACGCGGCTTGTCGAACGTCGCCCGCCATTCCTTCAGCAGCGCCTGGCGTCGGCGGGGACAGCGCGCATCGGTGGCCTTGAGCTCGGCGATGCGATCGGCGCGAAAATGCCGGAAATCCTGCCGCATCTCGCACCATGCCACCACCACCCGCACCTTGTCGAAGAAGCCGAGCGCGAACGGCCAGACCACCCGCTCGGACGTGGCGCCGCCCGCATCGCGGTAGAGGAAGCCGAGCTTGCGCTCGTTGCGGATAGCCTGCCGCACGATACCGAGATCAATGCCCTCGACGGCCGCGGCGGGAGGGCCGACCAGCAGTGTGCTCGCGTCGAGATCCTCGCGCAGATCGTCCGGCAGCACCGCGGCGATCTTGGCCAGCGCATTGGCGGCGGCGGCCGAGAGACGCTGGTCCGGCTGCTTGGCCACCCAGCGCGAGCCGAGCACGATGGCTTCGATCTCCTCATCGCTGAACATCAGCGGCGGCAGCATGAAGCCGGGTTTGAGTACGTAGCCCAGCCCCGCCTCACCCTCGATCGGCGCGCCCTGGCCCTGCAGCGTCGCGATGTCACGGTAGAGTGTGCGGATCGAAATCCGGAGTTCATCGGCCAGAGCCCGCCCGCTCACCGGCCGGCGGTGCCGACGCAGCGTCTGGATCAGGTCGAGCAGGCGTTCGGAGCGGGACATCCAGCAGATTTGCCTGTTTCTTTGACATTGGTCCATCGCCGGCCGACATAAACCGGAAAGGCCGGCGTGTCGGACTTGGTTGCGAAGCCGGTTGCCCTATGTCAAAAGCGGCCACGCCGCTCGGAGTTGCCCCCGCTTGAAGTCTTTTCGCGACAAACGCCGCGACAACCGTCCGCATCCATCCGCCAAGGGTGCGGCGGATGCGTCACGTCCGCGTACCGGCCAGGTTCCTGCCAGACCGGACGCGCCACCGCGCGAGCGGCAAGAGGCGAAGCCGGACAATCGTCCAGAGCCTAAATCGGCGCCGCGCATCCTTGCCCGCCGCGAAGGCGCCCTGCCCACAGAACATCTTCCCGTGATCCTCGAAGTCGCTCCCAATGCCGATTATGCGCTGCTCGACAGCGGCGCCGGCCAGAAACTCGAACAATACGGCCCCTACCGGATCGTGCGGCCCGAGGGCCAGGCGATCTGGCAAAAGGCCTTGCCGGCAAAAGACTGGGAGCGCGCCGACGCCGTCTTCACCGGTGACACCGACGAAGAAGGCATCGGCCGCTGGCGTTTCCCCAAGACGCCGCTCGGTGAGACCTGGCCGATGAAGCATGACGGCATCGACTACCTCGGCCGTTTCACCTCGTTTCGCCATGTCGGCGTCTTTCCCGAGCAGGCCTCCCACTGGGACCACATGGCCGGGCTGATCGCCGCGGCAAAGCGGCCGGTCAAGGTGCTGAACCTGTTTGGCTATACCGGCCTCGCCTCGCTGGTGGCGGCCCGCGCCGGCGCCGAGGTCACCCACGTCGATGCCTCGAAGAAGGCGATCGGGTGGGCCCGCGAGAATCAGGAGATGGCCGGCCTTGGCGGCAAGCCGATCCGCTGGATCGTCGACGATGCGGTGAAATTCGCCGAGCGCGAGGAGCGCCGTGGCAGCCGCTATGACATCATCCTGTTCGATCCGCCGGCCTATGGCCGTGGCCCCAAGGGCGAGGTCTGGCAATTGTTCGAGGACCTGCCTGATCTGACCGACCTTTGCCGTGCGATCCTGACCCCGAAGCCGCTTGCCGTGGTGCTGACCGCCTATTCGATCCGCGCCTCCTTCTTCGCCATCCATGCCTTGATGCGCGATGCCTTTGCCGGCATGGGCGGCAAGGTCGAATCGGGTGAACTGATCATCCGCGAAAAGTCCGCTGGCCGGGCGCTTTCGACCTCGTTGTTTTCGCGTTGGGTGGCCTAAAATGAACGAGCGGCATGCAGGCGCACCCGGGCAGGTGAAGGAAGTCACCAGCCTCGCCAATCCGCTGGTCAAGGACATCAAGGCGCTCGCGCAGAAGAAATTCCGCGACCAGCAGAACGCCTTCATGGCCGAGGGACTGAAGCTGGTCATCGATGCGCTCGATCTCGGCTGGCAGATCAGGACATTGGTTTTCGCCAAGGCCGGGCGTGGCAACGCGGCGGTGGAGAAGGTCGCCGCACGCACGGTTGCCGCCGGCGGCATGGTGCTCGAAGTGTCGGAAAAGGTGTTGGTCGCCATCACCCGCCGCGACAATCCGCAAATGGTAGTCGGCGTCTTTTCGCAAAAATTCCTGGCCCTGAAGGATGTCCGCGCCGACAATGGCGACGTCTGGGTGGCGCTCGACCGTGTGCGCGATCCCGGCAATCTCGGCACCGTCATCCGCACCATCGATGCCGTTGGCGCCAAGGGCGTCATCCTGGTCGGCGACACCACCGATCCTTTTTCCGTGGAGACGGTGCGCGCCACCATGGGTTCGATCTTTGCCGTGCCGGTGGCCAAAGCGACGACCGAGGCTTTCCTCGCCTGGCGAGGCGGCTTTTCGGGCCTTGTCGCCGGCACCCACCTGAAAGGCGCCGTCGACTACCGCTCGGTCGATTTTTCCCGCGGGCCGGTGCTGCTGATGATGGGCAACGAGCAGCAGGGGTTACCCGAAAGCCTGGCTGCGAGTTGCGACAGGCTGCTCAGGATTCCGCAAGCCGGCCGCGCCGATTCGCTCAATCTGGCCGTTGCCACCGGCATCATGCTGTTCGAGATCCGGCGCGGCGCGCTGAAGCTCGAACCAATCGTGGACCAGCAATGAAGGTTGCCCACCCGTGAGATCATGGTCTCCCTACGCGCTGCTCGTTGTAACAGCCATAGCGCTCGACCAGTGGATAAAACACCTGGTCGAGACCGGTCTCGCCTTTCAGGAAAAGCTCGACCTGGTGCCCTTCCTGGCGCTGTTTCGCACCTACAACACCGGCATCGCCTTCTCGATGTTCTCGTCTTTCGGCGACACCGGGCTGATCGTCATCTCGCTTGCGGTCGTTGCCTTCGTGCTGTTCCTGGCGACGCGGATCGCGCCGTCCCAGATCCTCGCCCGCACCGGCTTTGCACTGATCGTCGGCGGCGCCCTCGGCAATCTGATCGACCGCGCCGTCTACGGCCACGTCATCGATTACATCCTGTTCCACACGCCGGTCTGGTCCTTCGCCGTCTTCAATCTTGCCGACGCCTTCATCTCCGTGGGCGCGGTACTGGTTGTCTTCGACGAACTGTTCGGCTGGGGACGCGAGCCCAAGCCTTCAAACGATTGACCCCGTGCGGCCAGCGCCGCACAGTTCATGTCGCCAAACAGATCGCGGAGAAAGAGATGTCCGAAACCTTCAAAGCCATCCTCGTTTCGCGCGACGCCGAGAAAAAGCAGTCGGTAGCCGTGACTGATCTCACCGAAGCCGACCTGATGGAAGGCGATGTCACCATTGCGGTCGAGGCGACGACAGTGAACTACAAGGATGGCCTGGCGATCACGGGCAAGGCGCCGGTGATCCGCCGCTGGCCGCTGGTGCCGGGCATCGATTTCGCCGGCACCGTCATCTCGTCTTCCCATCCCGACTGGAGCGTCGGCGACAAGGCCATCCTGAACGGCTGGGGCGTCGGTGAAACCCATTTCGGTGCCTATGCCGGCCGCGCCCGTGTCAAAGGCGACTGGCTGGTACCGCTGCCGCACGGCATCAGCCCGCATGACGCGATGGCCGTCGGCACCGCGGGCTACACCGCCATGCTCTGCGTCATGGCGCTGGAGCGGCACGGCATCCTGCCCGATCGCGGCCCGGTGGTGGTGACGGGGGCGGCCGGCGGCGTCGGCTCGGTCGCGGTCTCGATCCTGTCCAGCCTCGGTTACCATGTCATTGCTTCCACCGGCCGCAATGCCGAAAGCCCCTACCTGATCAACCTTGGCGCCGCCGAAGTAATATCGCGCGACGAGCTTGCCCAGCCGGCCAAGCCGCTGGCCAAGGAGCGCTGGGCCGGTGGCATCGACGCCGTCGGCAGCCACACGCTGGCCAATGTGCTCTCGATGACATCCTATGGCGGTGCGGTCGCCGCCTGCGGGCTGGCCGGCGGCATGGACCTGCCGACCAGCGTCGCCCCCTTCATCCTGCGCGGTGTCTCGTTGCTCGGCATCGACTCGGTGATGGCGCCGAAGGCAGTCCGCCTCGAGGCATGGCGGCGCATCGGCACCGACCTCGATCTGCAGAAGCTTGCCAGCCTGTCCAGGACCATCGGGTTCGACGGCATCATCGACGCCGCGCGCGATATCGTCGACGGCAAGATCCGCGGCCGCGTCGTCGTGGACATGTGAACCCGCTCGACCGCCGGAAAAGACGGACGGAATTGCCGCACCTGATGGCAAATCCGCCGCAGCTGCGGCAAAAAGCGCCCATCCGCTAAAATTCGAACGATCCGCCGCAATTTTCCATAATCTCTGTCTGGCAAGGATTTCGCATGATCGCGGAATCCGGCAGCCAAGGGGCGGACACTGACGACGACGTCGGTGCGGCGCCAACGTCGACACGGCGCTTTGTCGCCGCGCCGCCGCTGGTGCCTGAGCCGGAGCCCGCCAGACGCGAAGGCCTTCCGTTCCTCGCCTTCGTCGCCATCATCGTGCTGGCAGGCCTGGCGCATCTGACCGGGGCGCCGGTCTTCATCAGCATCGCATTGCTGGCCACCGGCCTTGCCGGCCTTGCCATAGATCTGCGCGTCATGCGGAGCGAACACCGCACCGCTGCCCTTCTCGACGTGACCACCGCCCGCAGCCGCGCCGAGATCGAGACACTGGCCGATCGCATGTGGGAAATGCAGGAGAGCGAGGAACGCTTTCGCGGCCTGATCGACGCGCTTGGCGACCTCGTCATTCATCGCGACCGCGACGGCTACATCGTCTATGCCAACAAGGTCTTCGCCGATCTCGTCGAAACCGATCAACGCGACCTTGCCGGCAAAACCCTGGCGGAACTCGGCATCGATGTCGGTGTCGTTCCCGATGCCGCCTTTTCCGACCACGAGTGCCTGAGTTCCACCGATGTCGCCATCCGCACGCCGAGCGGGCCGCGCTGGTTTTCGTGGATCGAACTGTCGGTACGCGAAAAGGACAGCGGCGCCGTTTCGCATCGCGCCATCGCCCGCGACATCACCGCCCGCAAACGCGCCGAATCCTCGCTGATCACCGCACGCGAACGGGCCGAATATGCCAGCCAGGCCAAATCGCGCTTCCTCGCCACCGTCAGTCATGAAATTCGCACGCCGATGAACGGCATCATGGGCATGGCCAGGCTACTGGCCGACACCAGCCTGTCGCCGGAACAGCATACCTATGTCGGCGCCGTCTCGACCTCGGCCAGCGCATTGCTTGCCCTGATCGAGGATCTGCTCGACTACTCCAAGATCGAAGCCGGGCGCTTCGACCCGGAGCCGCAGCCGATGTCGGTGCGCGAGATCGCCGACAACATCATCGAATTGCTGGCCGCGCGCGCCTTCGCCAAGGATATTGGGTTGGGCTGTCATGTCGAACCCGACGTGCCGCAGCTGATCACCGCCGATCCGGGCAAGGTCAGGCAGGTGCTGCTCAACCTTATCGGCAACGCCATCAAGTTCACCGACAGCGGCGGCGTGTTGGTGAGCGTTGCGCGGGCGCGCACCGAAACTACCGACCGCATATGCTTCACCATCGCCGATACCGGTCCGGGCCTGCATGATGAGGATCTGGACCGAATTTTCGAGGAGTTCGAGCAAGCCGACGGCACATCGACGCGTACGCATGGCGGGGCCGGCCTCGGCCTTGCCATCTCCAAGCGCCTGGTGGCCGCCATGGGTGGCACGATCTCGGTATCCAGCCGGCTCGGCCAGGGATCCGAGTTCGTCTTCGAGATCCCGGCGACGGCGGCCACCGAAGCGCCGCAAGGCCGGCAGAACGCACTCTCGGGCAGGCGCGCGGTGATCCTGTCGAAAAACGCCGTCGAGGCCGACGCCATCGCCCGCACCATCCGCGCCAATGGCGGCGTAGTCGACGTCGCCACCACCGCCGCGCAGGCCGCGCCCTTCGCCGCCGGCTGCGATGCGCTTCTGGTCGATGCTGCCATGGAAGAAAGCGACGGAAAGCTGCTCAAGCGCTTGCGCCAGAGCGGTTTTTCCGACTGCGAGGCCATCACGCTGATCGCGCCGACCGACCGCGGCATGCTTGGCGAGTTCCGCGCCAGCGGCTACGCAACCTTCCTGGCCAGGCCGGTGCGCGGCGGAACGCTTCTGCGTGTGCTGTTGAGTAGCCATGCCCCCAGCCTCGCCCAGCCGCAGCCGGAAAAGCGTGGCGCACCGACGCCTCGCGCCATCGGCAACCGCCAGCGGGGCCTGTCGGTGCTGATCGCAGAGGACAATGACATCAATGCCATGCTGGCCCGTGCCACGCTGCTGAAAGCCGGACATCGCGTCGAGGTGGTCGGCAACGGCAAGGCCGCCGTCGAGGCTGTCACGGGTGCCGGGCACAAGCATCGCTTCGACGTGGTTCTGATGGATCTGCACATGCCGGTCATGGACGGACTGGACGCGATTGCCGCCATCCGCCGCCATGAGGAAGAAACCGCCGTCCCGCCGGTGCCTATCATGGTGCTGTCGGCTGACAGCCAGGAAAAGACCCGCCATTCGGTGTTGGCCCATGGTGCCAGCGGCTTTGTCACCAAGCCGCTCGACCCTGAGGCGCTGGTCAATGCCGTCGAGGGACAGGTCGTCGCGGCCTGAGCTTTCCACCGCCCATTCCACGCCGCGCGCTCACGTAACGTAGCCGGTTGATCGGATTCGCCAGCCGACGAAGTATTGCCCGCGACCTCGTATCACGGTACTGTCACAATCCTGTTGCACCTACACCGTATCCCCGTGCCAAGAGGGATGGCTCGAAGGAGAATCACTCGTGCATACAGTTATGCCGGAATGTGACACTCGGCCGAACGCCAGCAGCGCCTTGCTTGCCGGACGTAACGTCGATTCCGTCATAAAGGGCGCGGCACTGGGCCGTATAGGCAATCTCGAAGTGCGGCTCGCCCGCAACGAGGCCGAGATCGCGGCCGCGCAGGAAGTGCGCTACCGGGTGTTCTACGACGAACTTGGCGCCAGGAAGGACCTGTTCCAGGCCCATGACCGCCGTGACGCCGACCGCTTCGATCCGCTCTGCGACCATCTGCTGGTTTTGGATACCACGCTTTCCGGCCCCGAACATCGCCGCATCGTCGGCACCTATCGGCTGCTGCGGCAAGAAATCGCGGCCACAGCCGGAGGGTTCTATTCGGAAGGTGAATTCGAGCTGACCAAGCTCATCGCCCGTCACCCCGGCCAGCGTTTTCTCGAGCTCGGCCGCTCCTGCGTTTTGCCGGAATACCGCTCGAAGCGCACCATCGAGGCGCTGTGGCAAGGTATCTGGGCTTACATCAACCATTACGAAATCGGTGTGATGACCGGTTGCGCTTCCTTCCCCGGGACCGTGCCGGCGGCACATGCCGAGGCGCTCACCTACCTCGCCCACCACTGCCGGACGAATTCGGCCTGGGACGTGCGCGCCGTGTCCGGGCGTTACTGCTCGATGGATCTGATGCCGATCGAGGCCGTCAATGCCAAGGCGGCGATCGCGGCGATGCCGCCCTTGGTCAAGGGCTATCTACGCGTTGGCGCCCGCATCGGCGATGGCTGCGTCATCGACCGCGAATTCTCGACGGTCGACGTCTTCGTCGTAATGCCAGTCAAGGAAATCGGCGCCCGCTACGTCAACTATTATGGCGGGGAAGCCCAGCGCTTCGCGGCGTGATAGCGAATAGCGAATAGCGAATAGCGAATAGCGAATAGCGAATAGCGAGAACTACGCCGCAATCCTGCGGGCTGCTATCCCTATTCGCTACTCCCTATTCGCTCCTTCACGGAATATCTTCCGGCCGCCGGCCGGGTCGGCTCTTGTAGGACGGAAACGACCAGCCGAATTTGAGCGCGCCGCCACGCACAAGGAACGCCGCCGCAAAACCGGCGAGGTCCGAGGCGAGCGGCGGCAGCCCGGCAAGATCGCCAAGTGTATAGAGGCCAGCACCCGCAAGGGCTGCCGTGACGTAGATTTCGGGCCTGAGCAGCACCGATGGCTCGCCGGCCAGGAGATCGCGCAGAATGCCGCCGGAGGTGGCGGTGAGCACGCCGGTGATGACGGAGACGACCGGCGAACCGGTAATCGCCAGTCCCTTGGCGGCGCCCATCACCGAAAAGGCGGCGAGCCCGACGGCGTCAAGCCAGAGCAGCCATTTCCAGCGCGATTCGACACGATGCGCGCTGAAGAAGACCAGCACCGCAACCACGGCGCAGATCAGCACGTAGCTGGAGTTGGCGACCCAGAAAACCGGCAGGTTGAGGATGACGTCGCGAAGCGTGCCGCCGCCTATTCCGGTGACGCTGGCCAGAAACAGGAAACCGATTATGTCAAGTTGCTTGCGCGAAGCCGCAAGCGCCCCGGTCGCGGCGAAGACCGCGACACCGGCATAGTCGAGAAGCGCGATGGGGTTCATGAAGCGAACAATGAAAGAGTGAGTAGCGAATAGCGAGTAGCGAATAGCACGAAGCCGCAGCAACTCTTGCGTATTTCCTATTCGCTACTCGCTATTCCCTATTCGCTTGTCCGTTCAGGCGTCCTTCTCGGCCTGTTCATTGACAGGCCCGGGCTCGACCGGCGCTTCGGCGGCGGCAAGCTTCGGACCGCCCTTGGCGACGCCGACCATGGCTGGGCGCAGCACCCGATCGCCGATCGAATAGCCCGGCTGCACGACCTGGACCACGGTGTTGGCCGGGACATCCGGGTTGGGCACTTCGAACATCGCCTGGTGGAAATTGGGATCGAACTTCTCGCCTTCAGGCGCGAGCTTCTTGACCCCGTGCCGTTCCAGCGCCGACAACATGGCGCGCTCGGTCAAGTCGACGCCTTCGATCAGCGCCTTGAAGCCGGCGTCACCCGACGCCTTGGCCTCGGCCGGAATCGCGTCCAGCGCGCGGCGCAGATTGTCCGACACCGACAGCATGTCGCGAGCGAAATTCGCCACCGCGTAGGTACGCGCATCGTGTACGTCGCGCGCCGTGCGGCGACGCAGATTTTCCATCTCGGCCGCCACGCGTAGCGCGCGGTCCTTTAATTCTTCATTTTCCTTCAGCAGCCGCACAAGGGCTTCATAGTCGCCGTCGATGCTGCCTTCCGTGCGCTCGGCATTGGCCTCGGTCGCCTCGACTTCATCGGGCGCGCGTTCGTCTTTTGCCTGGTCGCTCATCGCCGTTTCCCGTCAATCTCGAATGATGTGGATTTTGAGCCCGATATCGAGGTTTGGCGGCCAAAAATCAAGGGGTAAGCGATTGTGGAGGCTGTCGGCCAAGGCCGGACAACGACGGGCAAGACATTTCGATTTTAATTCAAATTTTACCCTAACCGCCGGCTTTGCTTGCCACAAAGGCGTGATGCGGGAACCATTCCCTTGCTGGAGGAGTTTCGAAGCCGACACAGGATTTGAGATGATGACCCAAAAAAAGGCCGAAAAGGCAGAACGGCTGGCCGCCGAGGTCAGACGCCAGTTCGGCGCCGAGGCGATCACCCGCTTTATGCGCACCTTGCCCGCCTTCCGCACCGAGGCCGACATTCCTGACCAATTCAGAAAACTGCTCGACCGCCTCGACGGAGCGGAGAAAAGTGGCGTCGGCTGGCGCCGGCGGTAACGAGGCATCTGATCTTGGCAGCAACCCTCTATCAGCGATAGCCTGAGTGAGCCGAACCATCTAAGGATAGATGCATTGAGGTTGGAACCGAGCGCGGCTGTCCCATCCTCGACCGCGATTAGAGATCGGCCCAAAAAGCGGAAAACTCGATGCTCAAGCGACAGAGGAGCATCGGGCTCTTGAACGACCCGGCTTCAAAGCTCGCCGCTCCATCACGCTGATCAAGCTCCGATTGGCTAGCTTGACCGTCCGGCCACGCGACAATTACGCACAGTAATTTTGCGTGATCTTGTCTTGCGGTGGTGAGACACCCCGCCTATGCTTCCTGATGAACATGATTTCCCCTGAGGCGGTCGCCAACAGCAAGCGCGCCTGGCTGAAAATTCTGGCACGCTACAAGAAGCCCGACAGGCGGCGCAGCGCCGTCGAGCTTGCCATCACTCTCATTCCGTTCACCGTGCTCTGGGGACTGTCCTCGGCGGCCTATGCCTATGGCCATTGGTGGGGACTGATCCTGATCCTTCCCGCGGCCGGGTTCCTGGTGCGCATCTTCATGATCCAGCACGATTGCGGCCACGGCTCCTTCTTCGCCAATCGCTACGCGGACGACTGGATCGGCCGCGCGCTCGGCATCCTGACGCTGACGCCCTACGACTGCTGGCGGCGCGCTCACGCGACGCACCATGCCAGCGCCGGCAATCTTGACGAACGCGGCATGGGCGACATCAGGACGCTGACCGTCGCCGAATACCGGCAGATGTCATGGCGAGGCCGCCTTGCCTATCGTCTCTATCGCCACCCGCTGGTGATGTTCGGGCTCGGACCGATCTGGCTGTTCATCTTCGAGCAGAGGCTGCCCGTCGGCATGATGCGGGGCGGGCTGACGCCCTGGGTGTCGTCGATGACCACCAATCTTGGCATCGCGATTGCAGCAGCCATCCTCATCTGGTTCGTCGGCCCCGGCGCGTTCCTGGTGGTGCATCTGCCGATCGTCATCCTCGCCGGTTCGGCCGGCATCTGGCTGTTCTACGTCCAGCATCAGTTCGAGGAAACGGAATGGGCGAAGGACGCCGACTGGGAATTCCAGCACGCCGCCCTGCATGGCTCATCCTACTACGACCTGCCGCCGGTGCTGAACTGGCTCACCGGCAATATCGGTGTCCATCACGTCCACCACCTCTCGGCCAAGGTTCCGTGCTACCGGCTGCAGGAAGTGCTGCGGGATTATCCGGAACTGCGCGGCATCGGCCGCGTCACGCTGCTCGAAAGCCTGCGATGCGTCAAGCTGGCGCTGTGGGACGAAAACCGCCGGAAGCTGGTGTCGTTCCGCGAGGCGCTGGCGGCGGCCTAAGCAATTCCAGGAAAAATGTGAAACGGTTTTCCCGGGAAAAGCGCGTGACGCTTTCCCCGGGGGAATTGCGCCAAAACAAGAAAATAAAGACCGCCGCGTCATGGACGCGGCGGCTTTGCAAACTCTCGGATCATGCCGCCTGGCGCTCGTCGCGCATCAGGATCTCGCCATGGCGGATCTCGGTGCCCAACACCTTCAGGCATTCGCGAATGAAATTGGACAGGCCCGGCCAGCCCTTAGCCGAAACGAGATTGCCGTCGACATGGGCGCCAGTCGGCGCGACATCGATATAGATACCGCCAGCGAGCGTCACCTCCGGCTCGCAATAATGGAGCGCGGCGACTTCCCGGCCTCGCACCACGCCGTCGACAGCGATCAGGATCTGCACGCCATGGCAGATGGTGAAGATCGGTTTGCCGGCCTCGTGGAAATGCCGCACCAGCGCCTGCACCCGCTTGTCGATGCGGATGTATTCCGGGCCACGCCCGCCAGCCGCATAGACGGCGTCGTATCCGGCCGGGTCCACCTCGGAAAAGGTCTTGTTGAGAATGTAGTCGTGGCCGAGCTTTTCGGTGTAGGTCTGGTGGCCTTCGAAGTCGTGAAGCGACGTTTTCAATATATCGCCCGCCTTCTTGTCGGGACAGACGACATGGACCGTATGGCCAACCGCATGCATGGCCTGCTCAAAGACGAAAATCTCATACTCCTCGCTGAACTCGCCTACGAGCATCAGTATCTTCTTGCCAGCCATTCCGGTTCCTCCCTTGTGGCTCCATTTATTTTGGGTCGCGAAATAATGACCCTATCCTAAGGGCAGGATGGCGAAAGGGAAAGCGCAAATCGCAAAACTGGTAAGACCAGATTGACCGGTCTGTAATCGGCATCGCCGCAAGACCGCTCGCAGAAACCGAAAACCGTATTATTGGTTCGACCAGAATTTTGGTCAGCGGGCAGCCTTGATCATGTCAGCCGCCTTTTCGGCGATCATGATGGTTGGCGCGTTGGTGTTGCCGCCGATCAGCGTCGGCATCACCGAGGCGTCGACGACACGCAAGGCCTGCATGCCATGCACGCGGAGCTCCGGATCGACCACGGCCATATCGTCGATACCCATCTTGCAGGTGCCCACCGGGTGATAGACGGTATCGGCGCGGGCACGGATATGGGCCATCAATTCGGCATCGCCCGAAACGCCGGCGGTGTAGATTTCCTTGTCGCGGTATTTGGCCAAGGCCGGCGCCTCCAATATGCCGCGCATTATTCTGACTCCCTTGAGCAAAAGCTCGGCGTCGCGTTCGTCCGATAGAAAACGCGGATCGATGCGCGGTGGCGCCAACGGATCCGGCGCCGACAGCCCGACCTCCCCGCGCGAATGCGGCCGTAGCACGCAGACATGACAGGAAAAGCCATAGCCCATATGCAGCTTGCGGCCATGATCATCGACGATGGCGATACAGAAGTGCAGTTGCAGGTCCGGCCGGTCGATCGCCGGGTCGGATTTGAGGAAGGCACCACCCTCGGCATAGGGTGTGGCGATCATGCCGCCGCCATCCTTGCGCCAGCGCCGCAGGTGCCGCAGCAGGCCCGGCAGACCGCGCAGGCCGATGCCCATCATGTCGGCATCCTTCGATGTCCAGCCCATGATAAAATCGAGATGATCCTGCAGGTTCTTGCCGACGCCCGGCAACTCATGGACGATCGGAATTCCGTGCGCTGCAAGTTCGACAGCCGGGCCGATCCCGGACAGCAGCAAAAGTTGCGGCGAACCGAAGGCACCACCGCAGATGATGACCTCGCGCCTGGCCCTGACAACGGCTTCACCCTTGCCCAAGCGGTAGCGCACGCCGATGGCCCGCTTGCCGTCAAGGACGATGCCCGTGGCGTGCGCTCCAGTGATGACGGTAAGGTTTGGCCGGTCCATAGCCGGATGCAGATATGCGGCGGCCGCCGAGCAGCGTTCGCCGTTGCGGCCTTCGCCCCAGAATTGCGTGACTTGATAAAGCCCGGCCCCTTCCTGTTCGACCCCGTTGAAATCATCGTTGCGACGGATCTGGTTTTCGCCACAGGCCTCGAGAAAGGCCCGGGAGAGCGCACGCGGCTCCTGCTGCTCGGCAACCCGCAGCGGCCCGTCGCCGCCGCGCAGAGCGTCAGCGCCGCGCTGGTTGCCTTCCGCACGTCGGAAATAGGGCAGCACCTCGTCCCACGACCAACCGTCGCAGCCGAGATCGGCCCATTCGTCATAGTCGCTGCGATGCCCCCTGACATAGAGCATGGCGTTGATGGCGCTGGAGCCGCCCAGTGCCTTGCCGCGCGGCTGGTAGCCCTTGCGGCCGCCAAGGCCCTGCTGCGGCACCGTCTCGAAGGCCCAATTGTTGATTTTCGGCCGGCCGGGCAGCAACGCAATGACGCCTGCCGGGGCACGGACGAGCAGATTTTTGCCCTCGCCGCCGGCTTCGATCAGGCAGACCGTCTTCGATGGATCTTCGGAGAGCCGCGCCGCAAGCGTGCAGCCGGCGGACCCGCCACCGGCAATGACATAGTCGAAATCCATGGTCCCCTCCGGTTGGAGCGCCGCGCGTCCAAAGGACGCGCAAAGGACGCTCCAAGACTCTTGAAACTATGCATGGTCCTTTCCGAAAGCTTTGCTTTCGGGGCCATGCACCCGGCGGATATTTCCGTACGGATAGTCCCAGAGAAGGCCCGATCAGAGCCGATGTAAAGACGTCGGAAATTACCGCTGCGTCAGCTGTTGCGAATGCGGCGCCAGGAATATTTTGGGCCCTTGGGCTCCGATACGGCGGCCGGCTGGTAGTAGAGCCCCAACCCGCCGGTACGTCCCCCCTCCAGCCGCTTCAACAGCACCGGATTCGAAATCTCGAACTCGTCGAAGCCAAGCCGCAGCATATGCGGCAACTGGTCGACCAGAACCTGACCGGTGGCGCGCACCGCGCCCTCGAAATGATAGCGCCCGCGCAGCAGTTCGCCCTTGGAGAAGGAGCGGCCATCGCTGAAGACCGGGAAGGCCAGCGCCACCAGCGACAGCTGGTCGAGCAGGTCGGCGATCTTCTCGAGCTGGTCACCGGGCTGCAGCATGACGCCGAGCCGTTCCTTCGCAGAGCGGCGCACCTCCGGATCGAGATCGAGGAACGCCTGCAGCGGCAGGATGAAGCGGCCATTGCCGGAAAGCGCATCCGCGTTTTCGGCATGAGCCCACTCATCCTCGCGAAAACCTTCAGGGGTCCAGAGCCGGATCTCCGGCGTCATCGGTTCAATCATCAAAAATCCCAAAGCCCCAAAGAATCCCAGGTCCTAGCGTGTGTCGAGATTCAGGTCAGGCCGAGCCGAAAATGGTGGCTTCCGAGAACCGGAGCGGAGCGTACTTTTTGGTACGTGAGCACCGGAAGCGCAGGAGACCGCCATTCGCAGGCCGGCTGAATATCAACATACCCTATAGTGATGCGTCGGTCAGCGACTTCTCCAGTCCCGACAGGTGAATGCCGCACTCGGTCTTGGCATGGCCGGCCCAGCGGCCGCTGCGCGCGTCCTCGCCCGGCTGCACCGGCTGCGTGCACGGGAAACAGCCGATCGACAGATAGCCATAGGCGACCAGCGGATTTTCGCGCAGCGCATGCGCGCGCATATAGTCGGCCTGATCCGATGTCGTCCAGTGCGCCAGCGGGTTGATACGGATGCGCGGACCGACGGCCTCGAACACCGGAAGCGCTGCCCGCGTCGCGGCCTGGAAGCGCTTGCGGCCGGTGAACCAGGCGCGGAAAGGTGCAACGCCACGCGCCAGCGGCTCGACCTTGCGCACGTCGCAGCAGGCATCGGTGTTGCTCAGATGCAGATTGCCCGTCGGATCGATCCGTTCAAGCGCCGCTTCCTCGGGCTTGATCACCCTTATATTGGTCAGCCCGAAATCGGCGGCAAGCGCGTCGCGATAGCCGAGCGTCTCCTCGAAATGCTTGCCGGTGTCGAGGAAGATGACAGGCAACGCCCGATCGATCCTGGCGATCATGTGCAGCAGCACAGCCGAATCCGCGCCGAACGACGACACCGCCGCGATCTCGTCGTGAAACAGGTCGCGGGCCGAGCGTTCGATGATCTCGAGCGGGTTTAGATGACCGTAAAGCGCATCGAGCCCCGCCGCCTTGGCGGCGATGCCGTCATCGACGTCGGTGATACGGTCAAGCGGCCTTGGCTTCGCCAGCATAGAGCGCCTCCTTGAACGGCGCGGGACCGACTCGGCGGTAGGCGTCGATGAATTTCTCTTGTGGGTCGAGCCGAAGGCCGAGATAGGTCTCGACGATCTGCTCGATGGCGTCGGTGATCTCTTCCGACGAGAAGCCGCGGCCGATGATCTCGCCGACAGAGGTATTCTCATCGGCCGAGCCGCCCAGCGTCACCTGATAGAGTTCGGAGCCCTTCTTCTCGACGCCGAGGATGCCGATGTGGCCGACATGGTGATGGCCGCAGGCATTGATGCAGCCGGAGATCTTCAGCTTCAGTTCGCCGATCTCGCGCTGCCGCTCCAGCGAGGCGAAGCGGCGCGAGATTTCCTGCGCGATCGGGATCGAGCGCGCCGTGGCCAGCGCGCAGTAATCGAGGCCTGGGCAAGCGATGATGTCCGATATCAGGTTGGAATTGGCCGTCGCAAGGCCAATGCCGACCAGCGCATCATAGACCGCCTTGAGGTCGGCGCGCGCCACATGCGGCAGGATCAGGTTCTGCTCATGGCTGACACGCAGCTCGTCGAAAGCATATTTTTCGGCGATGTCGGCGACCGCTTCCATCTGGCTGTCCGAAGCGTCGCCGGGCACCTCGCCGATGCCCTTGAGCGAGATCGTCACCGCAGCGTAGTCGGGATGGTGGTGCGTCACGACATTCTGGTCGAGCCATTCCGAGAACTCCTTGGAATCCAGACGCGCCAGCTTGACCGTCTGGTCGCCTTCCGGCCGGTCGGTAAGCTCCGGCGGCGCGAAATAAGCTTCGATGGCGCGGATGTCGGCTTCCGGCAGCTTCAGCTCGGCGTCCTTCAACTCCTGCCACTCGGCCTCGACCTGGCGGGTGATTTCCTCGACGCCGGTCTCGTGGACGAGGATCTTGATGCGCGCCTTGTACTTGTTGTCGCGGCGGCCATAGAGGTTGTAAACGCGCAGGATCGCCGTGCAATAGGACAGAAGGTCGGCTTCCGGCAGGAAGTCGCGGATCTTGCGGGCGACCATCGGCGTGCGGCCCTGACCGCCGCCGATATAGACGGCGAAGCCGAGTTCGCCGGCGGCGTTCTTCTTCAGGTGCAGGCCGATATCGTGGGTCTGGATGGCAGCGCGGTCGCGCTCGGCCCCCGTCACCGCGATCTTGAATTTGCGCGGCAGGAACGAGAATTCCGGGTGCACCGACGACCACTGGCGCAGGATTTCCGCATAGGGGCGCGGATCGGCGACCTCATCGGCGGCTGCACCGGCGAAATGATCAGCGGTGACGTTGCGGATGCAATTGCCGCTGGTCTGGATGGCATGCATCTCGACGCTTGCCAGATCGGCCAGGATCGCCGGAATGTCCGACAGCGCCGGCCAGTTGAACTGGATGTTCTGGCGTGTGGTGAAATGGCCATAGCCCTTGTCGTATTTGCGGGCGATGTGGCCGAGCATGCGCAGCTGCTTGCCGTTCAGCGTGCCATAGGGCACCGCGATGCGCAGCATGTAGGCGTGCAGCTGAAGATAGACGCCATTCATCAGCCTGAGCGGCCGGAACTGGTCCTCGGTGATCTCGCCGGCAAGGCGGCGCTGGACCTGGTCGCTGAACTCGGCGACGCGGGCCTGGACAAAATCGTGGTCGAACTCATCGTAACGGTACATGCTTCGTCTTTCAGGGCGCGTCCGCCCATGCCTGGTGTCTTGGTTATGCTGCCCAAGTCGCCTGCTTGGCAGCCTGCTTGCCGAGATCGTTGCGGATGGTCGGGCCCGCGGCGCGGATCTTCTCGCGCAACCGCACCGGCTCGACAACGCCGTTGACGACATCGGCATCGATCAAATTCACGTCGACCACTTCATTGGCGGCATAGGCCTTGGCGCCGATCGCCTCGAGGCGATCCTCGGCCGCCTTGTCATGGGCGAGGTCGGCATGGTCCACCGTCTCGACCCAGTCGCCATCGGCGTACCAGACGGCAATGCCGTCGGTCAGGCGGTTGGCGGTCAGAATCTTCATGACTGAACTCCTTCGGCGGCCGAACTGGACGCGCCTTCATGTCTGTGTGCCGCGAGCGGCTCGGACCGTTCAAAGTTGGCGCCGGCGACCGCATCGCCGATGATGGTCATGACCGGGCCGGAAAGATCGGCGCGCGCTTCCAGCGACGGCAGGTCGGCAAGCGTGCCGTGGAACCGGCGGCGGTTGGCAAGGCTGGCATTCTCGACCACGGCCACCGCCGTATCCGGCGACAACCCGGCCTCGATCAGCCGGCCGGCAACCTCGGCCGCCACCGAGCGGCCCATATAGACGGCGACGGTGGCGCCCGAAATGGCGAGCTTGGCCCAGTCGGGCAGCGAATTGCCCTTGAGGTCGTGGCCGGTGGTGAACACCATCGATGAGGAAACGCCCCGCAAGGTCAGCGGCAGTTCGAAATCGGCGGCGGCGGCGAATGCCGCGGTGACGCCCGGAACCACCTCATAGGCGATGCCGGCGTCGCGCAGTGCCGCCATCTCCTCGCCAGCCCGGCCGAACACCAGCGGATCGCCCGACTTCAGCCGCACGACACGTTTGCCTTCACGGCCAAGTTCGACCAGCAGCGCATTGATCTCAGCCTGGCTCTTGGTGTGACAGCCCTTGCGCTTTCCGACCGGCAGACGCTCGGCATCGCGGCGGCCCATGGCAACGACCGCCTCCGGCACCAGCGCATCATGGACGATGACATCGGCCTCCATCAGCAGACGATGGGCGCGGAGGGTCAGAAGATCCTCGGCGCCCGGACCGGCGCCGACCAGGGCGATGTGGCCCAAACCCGGCGCATTCGACAGCAGGAGATCGACGGTAGCGTCATGCGCCTGCGAAAGCTGGCCGGCTTCAGCCGCGCGGGCAGGAGCACCAGTGAAGAAATCATTCCAGAAGCGGCGGCGGGCATTGCCTTTCGGCAGCAGCTTCTCGGCGGCATCGCGAAACGAAGCAGCAAGCGTTGCCAGCGGCCCGAGCGACGGCGACAGCATGCGGTCGATGCGGCCGCGCAGCATCTGGGCAAGCACCGGGCCGGCGCCTTCGGTGCCGATGGCGATGGCAACCGGCGCGCGGTTGACCAGCGCCGGGGTAAAGAAATCGCAGAGTTCCGGTCGGTCGACGGCATTGACCGGAATGCCCAGCCGGCGCGCATCCGCGGCTACGCGGCGATCGAGTTCCTCGTCGCCATTGGCCGCAAACACCATGACCGCGCCCTCGAGCTGCGACGCGTCGTAAGCAGCGGCAACATGGTTCGCACCGGTCTGAGCGATGAAGGCCGACAGGTCGGGCTCGGCATATTCGGCGATGATGCGCAAGATCGCGCTGGACTGTCCGATCAGCCGCGCCTTGGCCAGCGCCTCTTCGCCGCTGCCGACAATGGCCACAACTTGCCCCTCGACCCGCATGAAGACGGGGAAGGCGTTGAGTTTGGGAGCAGTGTGCGACATGGGCGCGAGCGGAATCCTGAACAAGGCTTGCAGTTCTACGCGCGAGCGCGAGAAACCAGAAGGAACGCACTCGCGCATCGCCTGTCGGGATGCAATCGCTTTTCTGAAAGCATCCCAGCCAAGAGAAAAATATTTCTCATCGACGGGCAGAGCGGATTCAAGCTGCTGTCGCAGGCCTTGATTTACAGCTCTTTTAGCGCCCTACGAGAATTGCCGCAAAACAGTTTTTTCTAAATTCTACCAATTTAGTAGATTAAAGCCGCAGACATTGGATAACCCCAAATGTACAACGCAGCGATGGTCCTGGTTGGAACATTACTGCCTGGGGACGCGTTCCCCGAAAGGCCTGTCACGTCAGACGGAAATCCGGTCGCGGCACGATGCCCGAGCGGCCCAAAAAGGAGCCTGTCATCATGAGCACAATCAACCTGAAGCACGGCATCTGGGTTTTAGTGGCCGATGGCGAAAAGGCGCTGTTCCTGAGGAATGCCGGCGACAACAAATATCCGAACCTCGAGGTCGTGCAGGAAATCGAACAGGATAACCCGCCCACTCGCGAGCAAGGCAGCGACAGCCCGGGCCGATACAATAATGGTCCCTCCGTGCATCGCAGCGCGGTCGAGGATACGGACTGGCACCGCTTCGGCAAGGAGCGTTTCGCCGATGAGATTGCCGACCGGCTCTACAAGCTCGCGCATAACGGCGAGTTCAAGGAGATCGTGCTTGTCGCACCACCGATGGTGCTTGGGACTATGCGCAAGAAGCTTCACAAGGAGGTCGAGGACAAGGTGACCGCCGAAATTCCCAAGACACTGACCAACCGCGCCCTATTCGAGATCGAGGCCCTGCTGCGAGCAGCCTGATCGTTGTGAGCAAATCGCGCCGGGCCGAGGCGGAATACTATCGAGGAAATGCAAATCGGGCCGGCGGCTTCCTCGGCTGCCGGTCAAGTTTTTGCGGCCGCACCGTCGATTTCATGGCCTTGCGGGTTGCATCGCCAACGCCCCATCCACCATATTGCGAACAGGCGGCGGCTCCCGGGCGGTGCCCATCCAACATTGATGATTTTGAAAGGCGCTCCATAGACAATGCCGCATGACACGCCCCTTATCGCCACCATCGTCGCCGGTCTGGGGCTAGCTTTCGTCTTCGGCGCTCTCGCCAACCGCTTCCGCATTCCGCCACTGGTCGGCTATCTCGTAGCCGGCGTGCTGGTCGGGCCGAACACGCCCGGCTTCGTCGCCGATGCCGGCCTTGCCAACGAACTGGCTGAAATCGGCGTCATTCTCCTGATGTTCGGTGTCGGGCTGCACTTCTCGTTGAAAGATCTGTTGTCGGTGCGCGCCATCGCCGTGCCCGGCGCCATCGTCCAGATCGGCTTTGCCACCGCGCTCGGCGCCGGGCTGTCGTGGATGCTCGGCTGGTCGATGGGCGCCGGATTGGTGTTCGGCCTGGCGCTGTCGGTTGCTTCGACCGTGGTGCTGCTGCGGGCCTTGCAGGAACGCCGCCTGATCGAGACGGAGCGCGGCCGCATCGCCGTCGGCTGGCTGATCGTCGAGGACCTGGCCATGGTGCTGGCGCTGGTGCTGCTGCCGGCGCTCGCCGGCGTGCTCGGCGGCCAGGAGCAGGCCGACGCCCATGCGAGCGGCCTGCTGTCGCTGCCGGCCAACTACGGCATCTGGGGCGTCGTCGGCATCACGCTGGCCAAGGTCGCCGCTTTCGTCGTCGTCATGCTGGTGGTCGGCCGCCGCGTCGTTCCCTGGATCCTGCACTATGTCGCCCACACCGGCTCACGCGAACTGTTCCGGCTGGCGGTGCTCGCCATAGCGCTCGGCGTCGCCTTCGGCGCGGCAAAACTGTTCGGGGTCTCGCTGGCGCTGGGTGCCTTCTTCGCCGGCATGATCATGAGCGAGTCCGAGCTCAGCCACCGCGCGGCTGAGGAATCGCTGCCGCTGCGCGATGCCTTTTCCGTGCTGTTCTTCGTCTCGGTCGGCATGCTGTTCGACCCGTTCAGCCTGATCAGCAATGGCTGGCCGATCCTGGCGACGCTGGCCATCATCGTCATCGGCAAATCGTTGGCGGCGTTCGTCATCGTCGTTGCCTTCGGCTATCCCCTGGCCACCGCGCTGATGATCTCGGCAAGCCTTGCCCAGATCGGTGAATTCTCCTTCATCCTGGCCGAGCTCGGCGTCGGGCTGAAACTATTGCCCGAACAGGGCCGCGACTTGATCCTGGCCGGCGCCATCCTGTCGATCGTCCTCAACCCGCTGATGTTCCTGGCCATTGACTGGATGAAGCCCTGGCTAGAGCGGCGCGCCGCCAGGACGGCACCGCTGGTCAAGGCAAAGCCGGTTGGTCCAGCGACGGAACCGGGCCAGGTGGCCTCTGTTGCAGCCACGACGAAAGGGGAAGACGGGCCGCCGCCCAGGACAACCCTTACCAACCATGCCATCCTGATCGGTTATGGCCGCGTCGGCAGCCTTGTCGGTGCGGCGCTGAGAGAGGCCCCCCTGCCCTTCCTCGTCGTCGAGGATGCCGACAAGACACTGGCCAGGCTGAAGGCCGACGGCATCGAAACCGTCTCCGGCAACGCGGCCAACGCCGAAGTGTTCGCCGCCGCCAATCCCGAAGGAGCGAAGCGGCTGATCCTGGCCATCCCCAATGCCTTCGAGGCCGGCCAGATTGTTTTGCGGGCACGCGCCGCCAATCCCGGCATCAACGTCATCGCCCGCGCCCATTCCGACGCCGAGGTCGAGCACCTCAAGGGCCTCGGCGCGGACACCGTGATCATGGGCGAGCGCGAAATCGCCCGCGGCATTGTCGAAGAGGTGCTTGGCCACAAGCCGGGGGCTGCGGAACCATCCGCAGCCTGAGCCGACCCTGTTCGCAGGCGGGTTGATCACGCGACGAACGCGGAGCCGCTAGGCTGTACGACACTGCCGAGGTATTTTGCCGGGGACTTCCCAAGCGCCTTCTTGAACATGGTGATGAAGGCCGTGACCGACCCATAGCCGAGGTCGCCCGAAACCTGCTGCACGCTCGCACCCGAGGCCAGCCCTCGTATTGCGACGATCAGGTGCAGTTGCTGGCGCCAGCGCCCGAAGCTTAAGCCTGTCTCCTTCACCACGAGACGGGCGAGACTGCTCTCGCTGAGCGCAACGCGGTTGGCCCATTCTGCCAATGTGCTGCGGTCGGCAGGGTCCTGCGCCAGCGCTTCGGCTATCCGCCTCAAGCGCGGCTCGGACGAAATCGGCAGATGTAGCCGCTGGACAGGCATGCGCGGCAGCTCGGTAAGCATGGTCCTGGTCAAAAGCTCATCCCTCGCCTGATCGTCCTGCGCACCATCGGACAGCTCGATGATCAGTTCGCGCAGCAGCGGCGAGATCGAAAGCGTGCAGCAGCGTTCCGGCAGATCGGCGGCTCCCGGCTCAATGTAGACGAAAAAAATCCGGGCATTGGCGGTCGCGACATTGCTGTGCTCCATGCCGCTTGGAATCCACACCCCGCAATGAGGCGGCACCATCCACAGGCCGCTGGGGACGCGACATGTGACGCCGCCTCCGAGCGCGAAGACGAGTTGCCCTTTGCGGTGCCGATGGGCGGGCACTTCCGCTCTGGTCTCGGGGACGTCGACGCGCACGGCAATCGCTGGCGCGGAAGGGTCATCCACATCGAAATCGAGCCAAGGGTAGCTAAGAGGCTGCTTCATGGTTGACGGTTTTTAGCGATCAATTGCCTTCATATCTAAATTATTCAAAGGCAAAAATCGATAGGGTCCACTTGCGAATGAGCGGTACGTCCACCACGCAGCAATGAGGTATGAACCATGCTCGCCCTCGTCATTTCTCCCGACAGCGCGACCGGACTGAGGATCGCGGAGCTTGCCGAGCCTCAACCGACCCCGAACGAGGCGCTTGTCTCAGTCCACGCAACCTCGTTGAACCGCGGCGAATTGCGCCTGCTTGCCATCCGTTCGAACGGCTGGATCCCGGGTCAGGACATCGTCGGGATTGTCGAACGGGCAGCAGCCGATGGCTCCGGGCCAGCCGTAGGCGCCCGGGTTGCGGCTCTGGTCGACCAGGCTGGATGGGCCGAACGGGTCGCCGTGCCAACCGACCGCCTCGCGGTCCTGCCGGATGACGTCAGCTTTGTCTCCGCCGCCACGCTTCCGGTCGCCGGCACGACGGCGCTGAGGACTTTGCGCCATGGCGGCGACCTGGCCGGCCAGCGGGTCCTGATCACCGGCGCAAGCGGTGCGGTCGGTCGTTTCCAGATCCAGATCGCCCGCGAGCAAGGCGCCTCGGTGACCGCGATCGCCGCCGCCCGGCATGCCGACGATCTCCGCGGCCTGGGAGCTATGCAGGTTGTCGAGTCGATCGAGTTGGCTGAGGGACCGTTTTCGCTGATCACCGAATCGGTCGGTGGCCAAAGCCTCGCACAAGCGATCGAACGCGTCGCGCCTGGCGGAACCATCGTCATGTTCGGTTCGAGCAGCGGCGAACTGACGCCCGTTGGATTCCGCCAGTTCGTTCCGGATCATGAAGGGGCGAGGCTTCAAACCTTTGCGTACTACACTTCTGGCCCAGGCATTGGCGCGGACATCGCATCACTGCTCACGCTGGTCGCCGCTGGCAGGCTCGAAACGCGCGTGGCCCTTACCATCCCGTGGACAGACATTGCTCACGCCCTGGACGCACTGCGACAGCGCAGCTTCAGCGGCAAGGCCGTTCTCACCATAACCGGATGAGCACCCTGTTTTGTCACACGTGCTGGCCGCCATTGATGTGGATTTCCGAGCCCGTCACATAGGACGCCTGCTGCGAGCACAGGAAGAAGATGATGTCGGCGACCTCGGCCGTGGTGCCGAGCCTTCTCAGCGGGATCGTCTCGACGATCTTGTCCGTGCCCGGTGACAGGATCGCGGTATCGATTTCGCCCGGCGCGATGGCGTTGACGCGGATGCCGTGCGGGCCGAAATCATGCGCCATCTCCCGTGTCAGCGAGCCGAGCGCGGCCTTCGATGTCGCATAGGCGGTGCCAGCGAAGGGATGCACGCGGGTTCCGGCGATCGAGGTGACGTTGACGATCGAGCCCTTGGCCGCGGCCAATTCCTTGAACAGGCCCCGCGCCAGCATGATCGGCGCGAAGAAATTAACCTGGAACACGTCGCGCCAGACATGCATCGGCGTGTCGATCGAGTCCATGCGGCTGTTGCCGTCCTTCAGTTTTGGCGAGATGCCGGCATTGTTGACCAGCGCGTGCAGCTGGCCGCCATGCGCTTCCAGCCGGTGGCGGATTTCCGACACGGCGATGCCGACATCCTCCTGATCGGCAAGATCGACCTTGATGTGGTCTTCCGGCCCGGCTGGCCACGGGCAATCCTCGGCAAAGGCCTGGCGCGAGCAGGTGATGACGCGCCAGCCTTCGCGCGAAAAGCGCTTGACCGTGGCGTGTCCGATGCCGCGGCTGGCGCCGGTCAGCACGATGGTCTTTCTGGTGTCGAGTTCGGTCATTTTGGGAGGTGTAGCCGAACCGCGTCTCGGAGGCGAGAGGCGAGTTGCCGCTCAGCCGCCGCCAAGGAGATCAAGGATCGAGGTCTGCCGCTTCTTGCGCGGACCGCCGACGTCACCCGGCGGCACCGGGTGCTTGATCGACGCGGTGGCGCCGTCATCCTCGGGCATGGAAAGGCCATCATCGGCATCGACGGTCTGAGCGGGACGCGCCGCGCGGACCGGCGCTGGCGCCTGGGCGACCGGCGCGGCTGGCCGCACCTGCTGGCCGACGGACGCGGATGGAACCGGCGCCGGTGGCGTGTTGTTTGCCGAGGGTATCTCGTCGGGCACGATGGTGTCGGCCGGCGTCGATTTCCAGGTGCCGGGCAGCGGCCGCACCGGCACGCCCTCGTGGGCTGCGACCATGAATTCGTGCCAGGCCTGCGCCGGCAATGCGCCGCCGGTAACCTTCTTCATCGGGCTGCCATCATCATTGCCGAACCACACGCCGGTGGTGAGGTTGGCGGTGTAGCCGACGAACCAGGCATCGCGCGAATTCTGGCTGGTACCGGTCTTGCCGGCGGACGGCCAGGCGAAAGCCGCTTTCCGGGCGGTGCCGATCTCGACCGTACCCGTCATCATCGAATTCATCATGCCGACGATCTCGGGCTTAACCACGCGCGGCGCGCTGCCGCTACCGCTGTCGTAGAGCACCTTGCCATCGGTGGTCGTCACGCGGCGGATGAAATGGATGTCCGGCTTGTAGCCGCCATTGGCAAAGGGGACATAGGCCGATGTCAGTTCCAGCGGCGTCACTTCCGAGGTGCCGAGTGCGATGGAGGTGTTGGACTGCAGGTCGGACTGGATGCCCATGCGGTGCGCCGCCTCGACAACCGCGTTCGGCCCGACCTCCATGGTCAATTGGGCGGCGACCGAATTCAGCGATTTGGCCAATGCGGTGGCCAGCGTCACCTTGCCGAAATACTTGCCGTGGTAATTGTCGGGCGTCCAGTTGCCGATCTTGATCGGCGCGTCGTTGCGCACGCTGTCGGGTGTGCGGCCGGCTTCAAGGGCTGCCATATAGACGAACGGCTTGAATGCCGAGCCCGGCTGGCGGCGTGCTTCGGATGCGCGATCGAACTGGCTGGTCGAATAGTCGTAGCCGCCGACCATGGCGCGCACCGCGCCGGAATCGTCGATGGACACCAGGACACCCTGGCTGACGTTGAGCTTCTTGCCACTTTCGTCGATCAGCCTGCGGATAGATTGTTCGGCGAGCTTCTGCAGGTTCAGGTCGACGGTGCTGTCGACGACGATGTCGCCGCGTACGTCGCCGATCAGATCAGGCAGTTCTTCCATGATGGTGTCGGCGACGTAGTTCTCCGAGCCGGTCCAGTAGGACGGCGCGCGCGTTGCCGGCGCGCTCATCGCAGAGGTCAGTTCCTTGGCGCTGATCTTGCCCTCGTCGCGCATGGCGGCAAGCACCAGTTGCGAACGTTCCTCGGCGGCCTTGGGGTCACGTGCCGGCGACAACCGCGACGGCGCCTTCAACAGGCCCGCAAGCAGTGCGGCTTCCGACAGGGTGACGTCGCGCGCGCTCTTGCCGAAATAGCGGCGCGAGGCCGCTTCGACGCCATAGGCGCCGGAACCGAAATAGACCCGGTTGAGGTACATTTCGAGGATCTGGTCCTTGGTGTGCTTGTGCTCCAGCCACAGCGCCAGCAGCACCTCCTGCACCTTGCGCTCCAGCGTGCGGTCTGGCGTCAGGAACAGGTTCTTGGCCAATTGCTGGGTCAGCGTCGAGCCGCCTTGCGAGAAATGCCCGCCCAGAACATTGGTCATCATGGCGCGCGACAGGCCGATCGGGTCGATGCCGAAATGCGAATAAAAGCGGCGGTCCTCGATGGCGATGACGGCCTCGGGGATATAGGGCGACATTTCGTGCAGCCCGACGGCTTCGCCCCCGCTCATGCCGCGATTGGCGAGCAATTGGCTATCGGCCGAGACGATCTTGATGTTGGGTGCGCGGTCGGGGATCGACCAGGTCGTCGCCGCCGGCATCTTGGCGCCGTAATAGACGACGATGCCGGCCACCGCGATGCCGCCCCAGATGGCAAGCACGAAGCACCAGTAGAACAGCCGGCCGAGCACGCCGAACAGGCCGCGCCGGCTTCTGCCGCGCTTGGTCCGCGACGATTTTCCTTTGGCCGGCTTGCGTTTTGCGGAGGCTTTGCGATTGCTCGGCACGACGCGATCCTCCTCGTTCACCGAAAGACCCGCCGAGGATCGTGCCTGCGGCGGTCCCTCGAAACTGGGTTCGATGCGGCTGTCTCTGCGGTTCGCCATGCGCTGTGCTTGATATCCCCGATGCCTATGGCGTTCGGGTTGAAGAGTAGATGCGGCGATTTAAGGGCGGGTTAAGTCGGGAAAAATCGAAGCAATGTGGATTCAATTGCTTGCGAACCGATTCGAACGACGCATCAGCACCGTTCACGGACGATAAAAGGCGACGATGACCGGCGGGTCTTCAATTCTGTTGGATCGAAATACCTTTGTCGTCGATCTTGAGCTCGACGCCCTTCGGCTTGGTCTGCTCGCGGTAGACATAAATGCCGAGCGCGATGACCACGACGACGAGCGCGCCGATGACGAGATAGAGCGTATTCTGTTTCATGGCGCGCTCTTTGCGTTATCAAGCCTCAAGCTCGTTTCAGGACTTTGACCAGCACCAGCAGGATGATGGCGCCGATGGTGGCATGGATGATGGAAGCGAGAATGCCGCCGCCGATGGATAAGCCGATCCGCGGGAACAGCCAGCCGGCGATGAACGCGCCGACGATGCCGACAATGATGTTGCCGATCAGGCCGAAGCCGAAGCCGGAAACGATGAGACCGGCAAGCCAGCCGGCAATGGCACCGATGATGATGAAGACGAGCAGGCTTTCGACACCCATAGCGATTTCCTCCGAGCAAGAGGGCGACGGCGGAACCGAAAGCTCCGAATCGGCCTCGATACCAACGACTTCAGGCTATTCGAAAGCAGCCGGCCTCGCCAGCGACCCAGTCACTAGAGCAATTCTAGGAAAAGTGTGAAGCGGTTTTCCCGGGAAAAGCGCGTAGCGCTTTCCCTAGAGGATTGCGTCAAACGAGGAGTTAGAGCAGCTCGCCGTTTCCGTGAAACGGTGAACTGCTCTAATCGTCATCATCGCTTGCGACAGGCCGCCAGCTGGTCGGCTCGACCTTCTTTTGCGTGTGACTGTCGGTGTAGACCCACCAGCCTTCGTCGCGATATTGCGCTATGGATTCATTGATGACCCCGTCGCTGTCCTTCCAGGTGACGGAGACCTTGGAGCCATCGGTCGGCGCGGTCGCAATCGGTTTTCTGTCCGTCATGTTATCCCCTTGAACCGACGAAGCTGAGCCGACGGAACGCGGCGGCCCGCATCTGGTTCCAAACCCGGCCATCGGCAGAAAATCGCCGCGACGATCGTCAGCTATGGGCGAAGATATCCTCTTCGTCCCAGCCCATCAGATCGAGTTTGGCACGCGTCGGCAGGAAGCGAAAGCAGGCATCGGCTTCCTTGGTCCGCCCGTCTCGCGCCAGCCGCCCGGCCAGCACGTCGCGCAAACGGTGCAGATAGAGCACGTCGGAAGCCGCATATTCGAGCTGTTCGGGCGACAGCGTTTCGGCCGCCCAGTCCGACGATTGCTGCGCCTTGGACAGGCCGACGCCGAGAAGCTCAAAGCAGATGTCCTTCAGCCCGTGCCGGTCGGTATAGGTGCGGGTCAGCCGCGAGGCGATCTTGGTGCAAAACACCGGCTCGGGCATCACGCCGAATGCATTGTAGAGCACGGCGAGGTCGAAACGGCCGAAATGGAAGAGCTTGGCTATGCCGGGGTTCCTCAGCAGGCTGACGAGGTTCGGCGCCTTCTTCTGGCCGGGCGCTATCTGGATGACATCGGCCGTGCCGTCGCCAGGCGAAATCTGCACCACGCACAGCCGGTCGCGATGCGGATTGAGCCCCAGCGTCTCGGTGTCGATGGCCACTGCCCCGACATTGTAGTGCAAGAGGTCGGGCAGGTCATTTTTGTGGAAACGGATGTCGGCCATTGTCTTCTCCGGTCGCGCGTCCCTTGATCCGCAAGGGACGCTCCAGCACTTTGTCTTATGGCCCGTCCTCGCCGCGATCCGATGAAAAATCAACAGGAAAACTGGGATCCCGCCGCTCAGCGCGTCAAGGCATCGAGAATCCGCGCCCAGGAGCGCTGGCCCTTGTGGAAGGAGCTGAGCTCGTATTTCTCGTTGGGCGAATGGATGCGGTCGTCGTCGAGACCGAACCCGACCAGCAGCGATTCCATGCCGAGATAGGTCTGGAAATCGCCGACCACCGGGATCGAGCCGCCGCTGCCCGTTGTCACCGCCGGCTTCGGCCATTCGTCGGACAGCGCATTCTTGGCCTTGGCCAGGAACGGCGAGTCATAGGAAAGCTGAATTGCCGGTGAGCCGCCATGCGGGTGGAATTCAACCGAGCAGTCGGCCGGAATGCGCTCCTTGACGAATTTCTGGAACGCGTCGCGGATTTTCTTCGGGTCCTGTTTATGGACGAGGCGAAACGACACCTTCGCCGAGGCTTCCGCCGCGATCACCGTCTTGAAGCCCTTGCCGGTGTAGCCGCCGATAATGCCGTTGAACTCGGCCGTCGGCCGCGCCCAGGTCAGTTCCAGCACCGAGCGGCCCTTTTCCCCCGACGGGATCGACAGGCCGACAGGCCCGAGGAACGTCTCGGCCGTCTCGCCAAGCGTCTCCCATGATTTCAGGATTTGCGACGGCGTTTCCTCGACCCCGTCATAGAAGCCGGGAATGGTGATGTGGCCGTCCTTGTCGTGGATATCGGCCAAAACCTTGACCAGGATGCGGATCGGGTTGGCGGCAGCACCGCCATAGAGGCCGGAATGCAGGTCGCGGTCGGCGGCCTTCACAGTGATCTCCTCACCGACCAGCCCGCGCAATCCGACGCAGATCGACGGCGTGTCGCGGTCCCACATGCCGGTATCGCAAACCAGCGCGAAATCGGCCTTGAGCTCGTCGGCATTGGCTTCGAGGAACGGCTTCAGCGACGGCGAGCCGGATTCCTCTTCGCCCTCGAACAGGATGGTGATGCGGCAAGGCAGATTGCCGTGCACCTGCTTCCAGGCGCGGCAGGCCTCGACGAATGTCATCAGCTGGCCCTTGTCGTCGGCCGAGCCGCGTCCGGTGATCACCTTGTGATCCGGGCCGACCTCCTTGACCGCGGGGGCGAACGGATCGCTTTCCCACAATTCGATCGGATCGACCGGCTGCACATCATAATGGCCGTAAAACAGCACATGCGGCGAACCGGCCGGGCCATGGTGATGGGCGACCACCATCGGGTGTCCGGGCGTGTCGCGCACACTGGCATCGAAGCCGATCAGCTTGAGCTCCGCCACGAGCCATTCCGCCGCATTGCGGCAGTCGGCGGCATAGGCCGGATCGGTGGAGATCGACTTGATCCTGAGCAGGCCGAACAGGCGTTCGAGGCTCTGGTCGAGATTCTTGTCGAGACGGTCGAGGACGGGGGAAACTGCGGACATGTATGAAGCCTTTCGATTCAGAACCGGAACCGTAAAGGCAGGACAGGGAAACGAAAAGCCCGCGATCATTGGACCACGGGCTGCAAATGTCTGTCTGAGGTAAAAAAAGACCGCCGTGGTGGAGGGGGAACCACGGCGGCCTTCTACTCGAAACGTTGCGGCAGCCCGGAGAGGGGGGATAGGCTGCCGCAGTTGTCCGGGATAGGCGGGGGACGGGCCTTACTCCGGACTCGGCGAAAATTGCCGATGCCATGTATCTGTGTCTTTGAACATGGCGATTCAAGGGCACGAAGATTACACTTTTGTAACATGGCCGTGAGCAGGTCGGAGTCCGGTCTGTCAGGGTGTTGTCGGGACCGATATTTGAGGCCGCCTTTGGCATGGACCAAGCCGCCGCGCCGCGCTATCCCTGCCGACATGAAAAAAGGCGATCATCTCTTCCTTGTCGACGGCTCCGGCTACATCTTCCGTGCCTATCACGCGCTACCGCCGCTGACCCGCAAATCCGACGGCCTGCCGGTCGGCGCCGTTTCCGGTTTCTGCAACATGCTGTGGAAGCTGGTTCTCGACGCCCGCAACACCGATGTAGGCATTGTGCCGACGCATTTCGCCGTCATTTTCGACTATTCGTCGAAAACCTTTCGCAACGACCTCTACCCCGAATATAAGGCCAACCGCTCGGCGCCGCCGGAAGACCTGATCCCGCAATTCGGCCTGATCCGCCAGGCAACCAGGGCGTTCAACCTGCCTTGCATAGAAACCGAAGGCTATGAGGCCGACGATCTGATCGCCACCTATGCCAGGCTCGCCTGCGAGGCCGGCGGCGACACCACCATCATCTCCTCCGACAAGGACCTGATGCAGCTGGTCGGCGACACGGTCGGTATGTACGACCCAATGAAGGACCGCCAGATCGGCATTCCCGAGGTCATCGAGAAATGGGGCGTGCCGCCGGAAAAGATGGTCGACCTGCAGGCGCTGACCGGCGATTCGGTCGACAATGTGCCTGGTGTGCCCGGCATCGGGCCGAAAACGGCGGCGCAACTGCTCGAACAGTTCGGCGACCTCGACACGCTGCTGGCCCGCGCCGGCGAGATCAAGCAAGACAAGAGGCGCGAATCGATCATCGCCAATGCCGACAAGGCGCGCATTTCGCGTCAGTTGGTGACGCTGATGAACGACGTGCCGGTGGCCGAGGGGCTGGACGACTTCGTGCTGCACCCGCCGGACGGCCCAAAACTGATCGGCTTCCTCAAGACCATGGAATTCACCTCGCTCACCCGCCGCGTGGCGGAAGCGACTGGCACCGAGGCAGGTGATGTCCAGGCCGTCGCGGTGACAGTCGAACGCGCCGATTATGCCCATGGCCCGGATGTCGGGGCCGGAGCTGTTGCCCGAGCCGAGTCCGGCGCCGAGCCTGGCCAGGCCGGCGGAGCGGCAACGACAGAAACGTCAAAACAAGGCGACACCCCTTCCCTGCTTGCCGCGCTGAGGCTGGAGAGTGCGGCCACCCGCAAGATCGATACATCTGCCTATCACTGCATCCGCGATGTCGCGACGTTGAAAGCCTGGGTCGCTGAGGCAATCGGGACCGGCCTTGCCGCTTTCGACGTCAGGGCGACGTCGGCCGATCCGATGCAGGCCGAATTGACCGGCATATCCATCGCCACGGCGCCCGGCCGCGCCGCCTACATTCCTTTTACCCACAAAAGCGGCAACGGTGACCTGCTTGGCGGTGGCATGGTTGAAAACCAGATTCCTCTCCGCGAGGCGCTGGCCTTGCTGAAACCGCTGCTGGAAGACAAGTCGGTTCTCAAGATCGCGCAGAACCTAAAATACGATCTTGTCGTCATGAGCCGCTATGGCATCGATGTCGCGCCTTTCGACGACACCATGCTGATCTCCTATGTGCTCGATGCCGGCACCCCCCATGGTCACGGCCTGGACTCGCTTGCCGAGAAATGGCTGGGTCATACGCCTCTCCAGCTCAAGGACGCTACCGGCTCCGGCAAGAACTCCGTCGGGTTCGATCAGGTCGACCTCGACAAGGCGACCGCTCATGCCGCCGAAGACGCCGATATGACGCTACGGCTCTGGCTGGTGCTGAAACCACGGCTTGCCGCCAAGGGGCTGGTGTCGGTCTATGAACGGCTGGAACGGCCGCTGGTGCCGGTGCTGGCACGCATGGAGCAGCGCGGCATCTCGGTCGATCGGCAGATCCTGTCGCGGCTGTCGGGCGAACTGGCGCAGGGCGCCGCCCGGCTGGAAGAGGAAATCTACCAGCTCATCGGTGAGCGCATCAACATCGGTTCGCCCAAGCAGCTCGGCGACATCCTGTTCGGGCGCATGGGTCTGCCCGGCGGTTCCAAGACCAAGACCGGCCAATGGTCGACCTCGGCGCAGCTTCTCGAAGATCTTGCCGCCGAGGGCCATGAACTGCCGCGCAAGATCGTCGACTGGCGACAGCTGACCAAGCTGAAATCGACCTATACCGACGCGCTGCCAGGCTTCATTCACCCCGACACCAGGCGCGTCCACACCTCCTACGCGTTGGCCGCGACGACGACCGGACGCCTGTCATCCTCCGACCCGAATCTCCAGAACATCCCGGTGCGCACCGCTGAAGGCCGCAAGATCAGGACCGCCTTCATCACCGACAAGAGCCATCGGCTGGTCTCGGCCGACTATAGCCAGATCGAGCTGCGCGTCCTCGCCCATGTCGCCGAAATCCCGCAATTGCGGCAGGCTTTCGCCGACGGCGCCGACATCCACGCCATCACTGCGTCGGAAATGTTCAACGTGCCGGTCGAAGGCATGCCTTCGGAGGTCCGCCGCCGCGCCAAGGCGATCAATTTCGGCATCATCTACGGCATTTCGGCCTTCGGCCTCGCCAACCAGCTGTCGATCCCGCGTGAGGAAGCCGGCAACTACATCAAGAAATATTTCGAGCGCTTCCCCGGCATCCGCGACTACATCGAGGAGACCAAGGCCTATGCCCGCGAGCACGGTTTTGTCGAAACGATCTTCGGCCGCCGCATCCATTATCCGGACATCCGGTCCTCAAATCCCTCGATCCGCGCGTTCAACGAGCGCGCCTCGATCAACGCCCGGCTGCAAGGCACCGCCGCCGACATCATCCGCCGTGCCATGATCCGCATGGAGGAGGCGCTGGAAAAAGCAGGCCTTTCGGCTCGTATGCTGTTGCAGGTGCATGACGAACTGATCTTCGAGACGGTCGAAGCCGAAGTCGAGGCAACGATCCCGGTTGTCCGTCATGTCATGGAGAATGCGGCGATGCCGGCGGTGTCCATGTCGGTGCCGCTGCATGTCGACGCGCGGGCCGCCAACAACTGGGACGAGGCGCATTAGCTGCTCCGAAGGCTGGACGCGCTGCGATCCTTCACACCCCCCTCTGTCCTGCCGGACATCTCCCCCGCAAGGGGGGAGATCGGATGTCGTTCCTGGTTTCGCCAACCGCCAACGTTGCAGGAATGAGCGGAGCGCCGAAGCTGCCAATCTCCCCCCTTGCGGGGGAGATGTCCGGCAGGACAGAGGGGGGTGCTGTCCCTCCAACATCAGGTTGGCTGGCCTGATCCTAAGCGGCTTCCGCCAAACACTTGGCACACGTCCCGCGAAATTCGATCACTGCTTTCTTGGCGGCAAAGCCAGTGGAGCGCACCCATTCGTCCAACCGGTGGCCGACATCGTGGTCGGACATTTCGGTCACCTGCCCGCATGTGTCGCAGATGGCGAAGGCGGTCATCGAGTGGCTGTGGTCGTGCGGCTCGGCGCAGGCGACGAAGGAGTTGATGCTTTCGAGCCGATGCACGAAGCCGGACTTCACCAGCGTGTCGAGCGCCCGATAGACCTGCAGCGGCGCGCGGAAACCGCGTTCGCGCAATTGATCCAGCAAAGTATAGGCGCTGAGCGGCCCGCTGGCGGCCTCGAGCTTCTCGAGCACGCACAGCTGGTTCTTCGTCAGCACATCCCTTGCCGCCATGGTCCTGATCCAACTCGTCTTGCGTCGCTCGCGCCTCATTTCCGTGCGCAAACAATCCCTGTCCCACCCAGATAGCGACGAACAGGCATTTTTGCTACTGTTTCCAACATCTCTGTCCGGAAGGCTGTCGAGAACCGGCTATTGTCGATCCGGAGTGGGTAACAGGCAGGTTGCTCTTCGATGCAACATTCAAAATACTGACAAAATCTCCGGCAAGAGTTGCCGCGCTTGGGAATTCGATCGGGCTTGGGGAAGCAATCATGATCAAATTGACGCGGCGGACGCTGCTGGTCGGCACGTCCGCGCTGACGATGGCCGGCATGGTGTCGTTCCGGACCATGGCCGCATCGCGCACCTACCATGCACTGCTGGTCGCCTGCACCGAATATCCCAACCTGCCGCAGAGGAACTGGCTGATCGGGCCGAAGAACGATGCCGGCCTCGTCCACGAATATCTCCTGAAGAATGTGCCCGATCCGGTACGGTTCGCGCCGGAGAACATCACGCTGCTCGCCAAGGATATTCCCGGCGCCAGTGGCTTGCCGACCCATGCGGCGATCAAGGCCGCTCTGGCCGACCTTGCCGCCAAGGTGCAGCGCGACGATTTCGTCTATCTGCATCTGTCCGGTCACGGCGCCCAGCAGCCGCAAATGGTCAAGGGCGACGAGACCGACGGGCTCGACGAGATCTTCCTGCCCGTCGACATCGACAAATGGATCAACCGCGACGCCGGCGTGCCGAACGCGCTGATCGACAACGAAATCGGCGCAGCACTCGACGCCATCCGCGACAAGGGCGCCTTCGTCTGGGTCGTGTTCGACTGCTGCCATTCCGGCACAGCGACACGCGCCGTCGAGGTCGACGACGAGCTGGAGCGCAAGGTCGAGTTTGCTGACCTGGTCGGCGGCAGCGAGGCCGAGCGGGCTGCTGCGATCAAGGCCTATGATGAGGTGACATCGACCGCCGGCTCGCGCGGCATCGATGACAACGGCGCGCGCAAGCCGGCCTTCAGCCTGACCCCGACCGGCGGCGAACCGATCGCCAAGGGCAAGCTGGTCGCCTTCTATGCCGCACAGACGGTAGAGACGACGCCGGAAATGCCGCTACCCAAGGGCGCGACGGATGCGCCGCGGTTCGGCCTGTTCACCTTCACTATCCTGTCGAAACTGGCCGAGAATCCCAATGTCACCTACCGCCAGCTCGGCCAGGCCGTGCTGCAGCAATATTCGGCCGACAGCCGCACCCGGCCGACGCCGCTGTTCGAGGGCGAACTGGATGCCCGTGTGTTCGGCACCGACAAGACAGACGCGGTCAAGCAGTGGCCCGTCGTCATCAAGGACGGCGAAGCGACGATCGGAGCCGGCCTGCTGCACCGCCTCACTCCCGGCAGCAAGCTCGCCATCCTGCCTTCGGCGCTATCGCCGCTTTCCGATGCAGTCGGATTTTTGGAAGTGCAGTCGGCCAAGAACCTGGAAAGCCGCGTCAAGCCGGTCGAGTTCGACAAGAAGCCGGCGCTCAAAGTCGCCGACATTCCGGCCAACGCCTATGCGCGGGTGGCGGAGATCACCGTCGACTACAAGCTTATCGTCGCGCGGCCGGCCGCGGCAAAGGGACTTGAAAAGGAAACCGCTCTGGTCAACTCGGTTCTCGACGAACTGGCGACAGCCAAGGAGACCGGTTTCAACATCGAGCTGGTCGAGCCCGGTAAAAGTGCCGAACTCCGCTTTGCGGTGATACGCGAGAATGCCGTTACCGGCGCCGCCGAGGATGCGACCGACAAGCCGGCGCTGTGGTTCCTGCCGGCCTCGGGCGACGTGACTCTGAAGGACGGCAGCAAGCCGCCGCTGATCATCATCCACATGGATGACCGCCAGAAGCTGGTCGACGCAACGACCAGGAACCTGCGCACCATCTTCCGCGCCACCGGGCTTTCGCGGCTGGCGGCAGCCTCCGACTACAAGCCCGAGGACGTCGATGTCCAATTCCAGGTCAAACGCCGCGACAAGGACGGCCTCGAACCCTTGCAGGCTTCCGTGGTGCCGCGCGTTTCACCGGGCGACGAAGTGCATGTGCTGGCCAAGAACAGCTCGGACCTTCTGGTCGACATCAACGTGCTCTATGTCGGCAGCGACTATTCGATCACCCATATCGTTGCCGAGCGCCTCGCCCCTCAGGCCACGCTCGAAGAGGGACTGCTGGCCTTCACCGACACCAGCTTCGGCATGGAACGGATGATCGCGGTTTTGACCGAGGCGCCGCCGGAGAGCGAGAAGGAGGACCTGAGTTTCCTGGCGCAGGACGGCGTCGCCTCGGCGACACGAGGAGTGGGTTCCGCCGCCAGCTTCTCCGACATGCTGACCGATCTCGGCATGGCGCCGGCAACCCGCTCGGTGATGCGGCTTGCCGACAAGAGCGGGCCGAAGGGCGCGGTGATGATCTTCCCAATGGAGACGGTGCCACGGGCCTGAGCGGATGCCGGAGCGAGGGCCAGCTCTTGCGCGATCGGCGCGATATGAGAACATTCCCGGCCGCAGCTTTGGCGCATGACGGCCGGATGAAACGGATAGGATCGATTGTGAAGAACTCTGTGTTTTCCTGGCGTGGAACGGTGGCCGGCCTTGCTGGCGGCCTGTTGCTGATCGCCAGCGCTTCGGCGGACGAGGCCTGCGGGCTATGCGTCAGGCAGATCGTCACCAACTCGGAGCTGGCGACGTGTTTTCTCGATCAGTATGACCAGATCGCCAAAAGCAGCAGCAACGCCGTTATCGTTGATCTCAGCAACTGCGCCTCGCGCGGTGTCGTCGAAGCCTTGCCGTCACCGAACAAGGGAGCGACGGAGCCCGACGTGCAGTTCATGATTTCGCGCCCGCAGCTGGAATGCCTGAAAAAGAAGCTGGAGGCGCCAGGCATCGTGCTGGATCCCTCCGCCATCATTGAACTGGATACCTGCCAATGAAAAAACCGGCAGGCAGCACCAGGCAAACAGCAGCGCCCGCGAAAGCACCGACGGCGAAGCAGGCTTTGCCGGAAACCACCGAAGGCTTTCCGTGGCCGAGCAGCCATGAGATCAAGAAGGAGAGCAACCCCTTCACCGACCGCGACTGGCGCATGCTGGTCTATGCCTGGTCGGGCATGGCAGTGCGTCTCGCCATCATCTTCACCTTGATGTTCTCGGTCTACCAGTTCCTGGCCAACCAGGAGCAGAAGCGCGTCGAGCAGACCATGTCGCTGGTCGAACTCTGGGAAAACAAGGACTACCAGCAGGCGCAGCGTGCCCTGAAGGACCGTCTGACGGCCCTCAACGCCAAATATGACAATCTGCTCAGCGCCAACCCCTCGCCGACCGAGGAGCAGGTGTTCCGGCAACGGATCGGCATCGAGGCGATGACCGCCGGTGGTGGCGACATGCCGCTCGCCGATTTCAACGAGAATTTCGACCGCATCGTCTATTTCCTCAACCGCCTGTCGTTCTGTGTCGATGGCGATCTGTGTTCGCGCAAAGTGACCGACGCCTATTTCCGCGACTATGCCGCCTCGTTCTGGAGCTATTTTGCCGGCTACATCGACAAGCAGCGCAAGGCGGGTTCACCCACTTTCGCCACGGCAATCGAGACTTATGTGCGCAATGCACAGCCTGCGGCCGAAGCCAAATAGCGATGGGAAAAACCGGTCTCCGCCTGATGCGCGCCTGCCGCTGGCTGGCTCTCGGCGGAGCATTGATCGGGACTTCGGTTGCCCGTGCCGAGGACGCACCGGATTTCCACCTCGACCTCGATACTGGCGGCCATAGTGCGCAGGTCACCGATCTCACCTTCACACCCGATGGCGAAGACATCGTCTCGGCATCCAATGACAAGACCATCCGCATCTGGGACTGGCAGAATGGGGTGATGCTGCGCACCATCCGCGGCTATCTCGGCAATGGCAGCGACGGCAAGATCTTCGCGATCGCGGTCTCGCCCGACGGCAAGACGATCGCCGCCGGCGGCTATTTCGGCGCCAGTCTTGGCGACAAGCCGCCCTATGGCGACATCAGGCTGTTCGACTTCGCCACCGGCAAGATGAAGGGAGTGCTCAAGGCCGCCGACTACGCGACCTACGATCTGGCCTTCTCTCCTGATGGGAAAACGCTGGCTGCCGGAGGCGCCGACGGCGTCGTCTATCTCTGGCGGTCTGACGACAAATCCGTGACCGGCTGGACGCTGGACAAGAAGCTCGACGCCGATTCCTGGCACATCGACAAGCTCGCCTTCGCCGCCGGTGGAACCCGTCTGGCAGCGACGACCACTGACAACGGTATCCGGCTGTGGGACGTCGCGAAGGGCGAGGAGATCGCATTGCCCGACGAAGCCGATCCGCTGCGGGACATCAGCGTGATGGCACTGGCGGTTTCGCCCGACGGGGCCTTGTTTGCCACCGGCAGCAAGGACGGGAAGGTCCAGCTCTGGCGCGCGACAGATGGCACGCTGGCACGCGCCATGCCGACGCAGGATTTCTTCATCGGTTCGCTGACTTTCGCCAAGGATGCGCGGCTCATCGCCTCCTGCGGCTATCGCTGCGCCGACAGGCACCGCTCCATCGTCTGGAACACCGACACCGGCGAAAAGACGCTCGACTATACCGGCCATGACGGCACGGTCTATGCCAGCGGCGCCAAGGCTGATGGCTCGCTGGTAGCAACCGCCGGCGGCACCCGCAACGCCATCCAGGTCTGGGATCCCGCGACCGGTGAGCGCAAGGCTCTGCTGCAGGGCGTGGGGGAACCGGTGACGGCCGTCGGCATCGACGCGACCAACGACGCCATCGCCTGGGGCAATGCCAACCCTTGCTCCGATCGCGTAGCCTGCCCCGAACAAATGGGCGCGCTGGACAACAAACTGGCACTGCCGACCTCCGAACGCTTCTTCGAGGAGCCGCAGCCGCTGACGGAGCCAGGCTCGTTTGCGCGCGCCGCCCTTACCGACGGCCAGTGGTCGCTGCACGCCAAGGCAGGCGGCAATGACGCGCTGGAAAACGCAGTTCTGGAAATCGCCAATGGCGGCAAGCTGGTACGCAGCATCGAGAACGACGCCACCAACGGTTTTGTTCATTCGGCCTACATACTGATCGACAAGGGTCTTGGCGTGATCACCGGCGGCAATGACGGCACGCTGCTCGAATACCGGACCGCGACCGCGAAAGTGTCGGGCGAATTCACCGGCCACACCGGCGAGATCAACGCCATGGTTGCCTCTGAGAAGGCCGGCCTGCTGGTCACCGGCGGCGCCGACCAGACGCTGAAACTATGGAACCTGAAGACGCACGAGCTGATCGTGTCGATGTTCTTTGCCGGCTCGCAATGGATCGTCTGGATGCCGCAGGGCTACTATTATTCCTCCGACGAGGGCGACAAGCTGATCGGCTGGCAGGTCAACCAGGGGCGCGACCATGAAGGCCGCTTCATCCGCGCCGGCCAGTTGAAGAAATATCTCTGGAGTCCGGAGATGGTGCGCCGGGCAATTATCCTGCGCAGCGCAAAACAGGCGGTCGAGGAAATGCGGCCCGGCGTCGACAACGAGTTGCAGAAGCTTTTGCAGCGCAAGCCGCCGGAGTTCGGCATCCGTCTGGCGGAAGACCAGAGCAAGGTCCGCGACGGCTACGTCGCCGTCGAGATATCAGGCGCCAAGGAAGCTGGAACCGATGTCGCCGGCTTCTCGATCCTGTCGAACAGCCGCAATGTGGGCGATGTCACGGCCCGCTCGGCGGATGGCAGCAGCACCATTATCGAGATACCGGTCGAGAACGGCGAGAACACCATCCGCGTCACCGGCACCAACGAATATGGCTATCTGACCGAACGCAGCGTGACTGCACTGGCGAGGAAGACCGAGAGAACCGAGGCCAAGGGCAAGCTCTATGTGGCAGTCATCGGCGTCGACAAATATCCGTTCCTGACCGACGCCTGTTCGGGCCGCGCCTGCGACCTGCGCTACCCCGTCGATGATGCCACGGAATTCCTCAAGGTAGTTTCGCAAAAATCGGCGCCGCTGTTCTCGTCGATGGAGACGCTGGTTCTGGTCAACCGCGAGGCGCTCGACGAGAACCCCGACAACGCCAAGCAGGCCTACGCCGTCGCCAGCGCCGAACGCATCATGGAACCCGACTCGGATACGATCGACGATCAGCTCGCCGACTTCCTCGACAGGCCCGGCGAACACGACACCACCATCATCTTCGTCGCCGGCCACGGCATCAACATCGACGAAGACTATTATTTCATCCCAACCGACGGCCGCAAACAGGATGCCGAGCGCTGGAAGCGCTCTTCGCTCGTCGACTGGTCGGACATCCAGAAATCGGTCGAGCGGGCCAAGGGCATGCGCTTCATGCTGCTCGACACCTGCCATGCCGCCAACGCCTTCAATCCGCGCCTGGAAAAGGACGCGCAGGACGCGCGCATCGTGGTGTTTTCCGCCACCGCCGCCAACAACACCGCCGCCGAACTGCCCGAACTCGGCCACGGCGTCTTCACCTATTCGATCCTCGAAGGCCTGCGCGGAAAGGCCAGGACTTCGGACGGCGGCGTCACGCTGTTCGGGCTTGCCGATTATATTTCTCGCGAGGTGGTGCGCCTGACGTCCTCGAAGCAGAAGCCGTTCTACTACGTCGGCGGCGTGGAGAACATCGTGCTCGCGGCGCCATGAGGAGGCGAGGCCTGCGCCAAGGTACCCCCCTCTGTCCTGCCGGACATCTCCCCCTCAAGGGGGGAGATTGGTTGTCATCTTCGACTCCTCCAATTATCGACGTGTCAAACCAAGAGCCGGCGACGAAGAGACTGATCTCCCCCCTTGAGGGGGAGATGTCCGGCAGGACAGAGGGGGGCCGTCTCGCGCGACTGTGGCCGGCAATCGCAGGAATGCTATTGCTCCTCTTTACCCTGCCCCTCCCCAGCTTCGCCGCACCTGTCGTCTGCCCGCCGGGTACCGATAACTTTCCGCCCTTCTACGACGACGTCACGCTGTTCAAGGATGCTATCGCCAGCGTCGCCGATATCCAGCCTTCCAACCAGCGGCTGACCGGCATCACGGTGCCGCACCATCTGCTTGCTGCCGACCTGGTTGCGCTCGGCTTCCGGGCGGCGTCGGGTTTGCGTTACAAACGGATCATCATCCTGTCGCCGGACCATTTTCACAAGACGCACAAGCTCTACGCCACCACGCTGCGCGGCTTCGACACCGTGCTTGGCCCGGTCGCGGCCGACACCAATGCCGTACGTCGTCTCGAGACGAACGGCGACATGGTCGAGGAGTCGTGCCTGTTCGACAAAGAGCATGGCGTGCGTGCCATGCTGCCTTTCCTGCACCACTATTTCCCCGAGGCGAAAATCGTGCCCGTGGCAATGTCGGTGAAGGCGCGTCGCGGCGACTGGGACAGGCTGGCCGAGGCTTTAAAGCCGATTGTCGACAAGGACACGCTGATCGTCGAATCCACCGACTTCTCGCACTATCTGCCGCAGCATGACTCCAGACGCTTCGACCAACAGTCCCTGAACATGCTGGCCGCCGGGTCGCTCGACGGCATAGCTGCACTTCGCCAGCCCGATCATGCCGATTCCGTCGGCGCGCTCTACATCCAGACAAGGCTGCAGCGCGAGCTGTTCGGCGCCCTGCCGCTGGTCGTCGCCAACGAAAACTCGCAGGAACACACGTCGGACTATGTCGAGCGGACCACCAGCTATGTCGTTGCGCTGTTCGGCGCCTTCGGCCCCGGCTTCAACAATCCGGCACGGCCAAAGGACAGGATCTATTATCTCGCCGGCGACGTGAATTTCGGCCGCGCCATGAAGAAGATCCTGGTTCGCGACGGCGTTGCCGACCGCATCGTCGACAGCGTTCTGGCCCTGACCGGATCGCGGCCGCTGATCGTCAACCTCGAAGGCGTTATCCTGCCCAACGTGCCGGAAGCGATCGACGACATGACGCTGGCGATGCCGCAAGACCTGGCTGTCGACATGCTGAAGCGGCTGCATGTCGCCGGCGTCGGGCTCGCCAACAACCACGCCTACGATCTCGGACCGTCAGGCTATGCAGAGACGCTGCGCGCGCTGGATGAAGCCGGCATCCCGCATTTCGGCCAAGGCGAGACGCTGGCGCTTGCCGATCTCGACCTTGTCGGCCTGACCGACATCGACACCAACGGTTCGAAGAACACCGACCTGCTCACCCCTGCCCTGCTCGACCGGCTGCTGCACGAGGATGCCGAGCGGCCGGTGGTCGCCTTCGCCCATTGGGGCCGCGAATACAAGACCGCACCGTCGAAGCGGGAAGACATACTTGCCGACCAGATGCGCCTGCGCGGCGCTTCAGTCATCGTCGGCGGCCACCCACATGTGTCGAGCGAAGCGATTGTCCCGCTGGGCGGCGGCGATGTGGCGGAGGTCTATTCGCTCGGCAATTTCCTTTTTGACCAGCGCGCCGAACGCTCGTCCGGATCGATGCTGGAACTGCGCGTCTTCGCCCAGGGCACGATCTTCACCAGGCTCATCCCGCTGCCCAACTATTTCGAGATGGGCAGGAAATAAACGCTCCCAGGGTGTGTTGAGATTCAGGTCAGGCCGAGTCGAAAACGGTAGGTTCCGAGAACCGGAGCGGAGCGTACTTTTCGTACGCGAGCACAGTTCTACCGCGACGCGATAGAACGGGGAAGCGTAGGAAGCTGCCGTTTGCAGACCGGCATCACCTGAATATCGACACACCCTAACCGCAGCCGACCATGTCGCGCGGCAGATAACAGGCCGCCGGCTCGGTCCTGGTCTCGAACAGCGACTGCTTCGGCCGGAAATAGAAGAAGGTGACCGGCTTGCTCTCGCGCACGCTGCCGTCGGCAAAATGCGCCGCGATGCTGAAGCTGTGGATCGACGACATCGACGACCACATTTTCAGCCGCGCCGTATAGGCGCTGATCTTCTTGTTGCCGCGCACCGGCATGGCGATTGTGTAGTCATGCTTGCCGATCGGGAACTCGATGTTCTGGTAGCGCATCGCTTCCGGTGTACCACCGCCACCGTCGCCACATTCGGCCATCGATTCCGGCGTCTCGAAGACCGCCATGGTGATGGAGGTGCGGAACGGCTCGCTCTGCTGGTAGACATGGCCTTCGTCATCCGCCCACGAATAGTCGAACTTGCCGATCGCGTTCAGCGTCATCGCCTGTTGCATGTTGGCGAGATAGTCGGCGACCTCGCCGAACTTGATCTTGTTGGTCAGCTGGCTGCGGCAGACATTGAGACTGTCTACCGAAGGACAGGGAAAACGTCCCGTCTCCAGGCTGGCCGTATCGACGCCGGCCTCCGTGAGCACGCTCTTGACCGATACGTCGACGCCGTCGCCGAAACTGCCGACGTCCTTTGTGAACATGCGGCTGGGTTCACCGGTCGGGTTATCTTCGTCGTCGACCGCAGTGAACTGGATCGACATCTTCATGTCCTTGGCGTCACCCCAGCCATTGTTGACGATCGAAAAATCCGGCCTGAAGCCGACGCAGCCGAAATGCTCCGATATCGACAGCATCGGCTTGCGATAGGCATCGCTGGCGGCGACCTTCATTTCCAGACTGTCGAGCTTGACCTTGGACTGGTCGGTCGTCTTGAGATCGACTTCCGCAAAGGCCGGCGAGTCTTCCCAGTCCATGCCTTCATAGACATTGCCGGTGGCGACCTGGCCGGTGCCGCTCCAGCTGTCATTGTACTGGTCGGATTGCGGATAGATCGCGATGTCCTCGTCGCGCACCAGATGCTGGTACTGCATGTCGGATTGCTGGGTCATGCGCTGGTCGACCGCGACGCCGATCTCGACCTTGTCGGCATCGCCGCCGCCGGTCTGCACCTTGAGGAGCCCACCGACCCTGGCATCGGCCAGCACGTCGGGGCGCGAGCCGCCAACCTCCTTGCCCATTGCCCATTGCGATGTGTAGACCGTGCCCCCGGCCAGCCGCGTGCGGCCCTTGCCGTTCTTCAACCCGTCGACAAATGAGCCGGCAAAAATCTCCCCGGTCTTTGATAGCAGCCGCCCCTCGCCATTCGGCACGCCGGCGACGAACCGACCCTCATAGCGGTTGCCGTCGGCGTCGACATGGATGCCCTTTCCGCTGAGTTCTCCGGCAAGCCAATGCCCGTCAAAAACCTCGCCCGAACGCAGCTCGAGCCGGCCTTGCCCGTCGGGGCGGCCTTCCCTGATGTCACCGAAATAGCTGGAATAGATAGTTTTGGGATCATAGCTTGCCGAGCCGCGCACCCGCCAGACCAGCCTGCCCTTGCCGTTGATGGTGCCGTCTTCGGCAATCGTCCGGTCAGGCGACTGGCCTGCGGCTGGCTCCCAGACGAAGTCGAGGCCCTTCTCCGGATGGAAATCCCAAACCCGGACCGTCCTTCGCAGCACCGAGCGGGTGTCCGCCTGGTAGAGGATCTGCACGCGTTCCGCCCAGGCACCATCAGTGGGTGCGGCGGCCGTATCGGCGAAGGCCAGCGAAAACGTCAGCGTGGCCAGCATCGATGCGGCCGCGATTCCCGACACTGCCCTTGCCCCTGCCATCCTTGAGCCCCCTTGGATGCCAACCCCTTGGCTGATCAAGCGTAGTCGGCGAGCCGGCCTCGTGCAAGAGAAGCCGCATTCGAAGCATCGCCACGAAAAAAGGCGGCGGGATTGCTCCGCCGCCTTCGTCTTCGCCGCGAAATGCGCAGCGATTATTTATACAGGCTGTTGATCCACTGGACGTTGGCAGCGTTCAGGCGCACGGCGGTGTTCGCGTCGGGGCTTTCAGCCACGTTGACGCCGGTGATGATGCGCTGCTTGGAGTTGTTGTCGTAGGCATAGACCGAGCTGCCGCTCGACCCTGGGAACGTATCGCAGTCATACTGGAAATATTCCGGGGCGATGTTTTCGGCATGCACTTCGCAGTTCGCCTTCCACATCGTGCCCATCGGCTTGTCGCCGGGATAGCCGACGAGATTGGCGGTGAAGTCGCCGAGATCGTCATAATTGGCATAGCCCAACCAGCCGAGATTGGTGCCGACGTCCTGCTTCAAGGTGACGATGCCGAGATCCCACAGGAGAACCGAACCATAATAGCCCTGGTAGTTGTCGATGAAGCCTTGCAGCACATAGGCGCTTTCAAAGGTGAAGGCGCCGAACGGTGCGTCGTCGGCTGTGCTGCCGTTGAGACCCGGCACGAACAGATAGTCGGAGAGCCAGTCCTTGTCCTCATGGCTATAGAGGCAGTGCGCCGCGGTGAGCACCGTGCGCGGGCCGATCAGCGTCGCCGAACAGCTGCCAAAGCTGCCCGTCTTCGCCGACTTGGCTTCGAGATAGCCTATTGCCGAGAACGGATAGGTCTTGGTGTTCTTGACCTGCTCGCGATCGTCGGTGCCGAAAACCTGACGGCCGGCTTCGCCTTCACCGAGATCCGGATCCTCGGTCTTGCGCTCAGCCCCGTCTTTTCCATTGGCCGGAGCATTCAGTTCCTTGATGATAAGGTCCCTCAGCGCTTCGCTCGGCTCGATCTTGATCTCCTTGCCATCGGCGGACCGTCCGACGATGCCGTAGGATTTGACAGCCGTTGCCTCGTCAGCAAGCGGCGCGGCGCGGCTGTCTTCGTCAGTCAGCTTCGGCGGCGCGATTGGTTTTGCCCGCCCGGGCTTGTAGTCGCCTGAAGTCACGTCTCGCATGCTTTCGCCATTGCCGGCACTGGCGGAGCCAGGATCGGCGGCGAAAACCGGGACCGCCCACATTGCGGTGGAAAGCAATGCGGACGCAACAAGTGCGTTTGTCAGTTTTGTCATGGTGAGACTCTCCCAAAAGTCAGCAAGGACTGGATCAAAATACAGAAATATTGTCGAGATCGTGGTGAAGCCGAAAAATGAGTTTGGTTACCGGCGCCTGAACCTGATCATCACCCCATACGGTCTGTCAAAGGCTCCCGCCAAAGACATCCGCGCGGATATATTGCCTAAATTTATACAACATTGGAATGACAAATCGCTTCCACGTAGCCCGCGGGGGGCTATAGGGTTTTGAGTGGGTTCCGCACAGGAACGCGATCCGCGAAGCAACGCCTGCTTGCCGGCGACTGTTTCGTTGATCATGCGCCGGGGCTGGCTCGTTCGGGAACGTGTCTCAGGAGGATTTCAGGTGCACATCATCCATCGGTTCAGGCCGATCGCCGCCGCGTCGTTGCTCGGCATCGCTGCCGCCCTTGCGGCCGCCAACACTGTCCAGGCGGACGAAGGTGCCGCCAGGCCCGAAGCGGCGGTTTCGCCGATGAAGCGGGTGGCCGATGCAAGAGCGAAGGCTGCGGCGGAGAATCCCGACGGCGCCGACCGCGTCTATGGCGGCAACCAGGCCGAGAAGGGCGCCTATCCGTTCCAGGTCGCGCTGCTCACCGCCGACAGGCTGGACGAGAACCCGGCTTCGCAGGCCAATGCTCAGTTCTGCGGCGGCAGCCTGATCGCGCCGCAATGGGTGCTGACGGCGGCACACTGTCTCAACGATGAGGGCCAGCCGATTTCGCCGGAGAGCGTCACCGTGCTGACCGGCGCCACCGAGCTCAGCGAGGGTAAACGCCATAAGGTGGTGGAGGTTATCGTCAACGAAGGCTACAGCGAGCAGACGCTCGATAACGACCTCGGCCTGCTCCGGCTTGCCGAACCGGCCGATGCGCCGACAATCAAGGTCACCCATGACGAGACGCCAGATACCGGCAAGACGACAGTCACCGGATGGGGCAAGATGCAGGATGGCACCTTCCCGACCACGCTGATGGTCGCCGACCTCGACCTGCAGCCGAACCAGGCCTGCAACAGCGGTATCAAGGCCATTTATGCGCATGATCTGAAGGCAGCACTTGGCGATCTGTCCCACCGTATGCGCTATTCGGAAAAAGGCATCGACGCGGCCGCCAATGCGATCGCCGCCGACATGACCGACCCGCTGACCGGCAACATGATCTGCGCCGGCACCACCAGCGGCGTGCGCGATGCCTGCAACGGCGACAGCGGCGGCCCGCTGTTCATGACCGGCACTGGCGGCCCGGTTCAGGTCGGCATCGTCAGCTGGGGCGAAGGCCCGGCGGACGGCAGTGCGGCCTGCGGCCACAAGGACGCCTATGGCATCTACACGCGGTTGGCTAATTACACCGGCTGGATCGAGGCGAAGATGAAAACTTCTGCTCCGGCGCCTGCAAAACCCAAGGCGGGGCTCGGCACGGCGCAGAAGCCGAAGACGCCCTGAACCAGGGGCACTTGCCTTCACACGAGAGAACGGCGGGAGTTCCCGCCGTTCTTGTTTTGCCGGCTTATCGAGCGGGCTTATTTCCGCGGCGGACCTTTGCGCTCGGCCGAGGCCGCCCACAGATTGATGTCGGACTCGCGCGCATAGGTGTCGATCTCGGCAAGCTCCGCATCGCTGAAGTCGAGCACCTTGAGCGCGCCAACGCAGTCCTCGACCTGCTCCGGCCGGCTGGCGCCGATCAGCGCCGATGTCACCTTGCCCCTGCGCAGCACCCAGGCCAGCGCCATCTGCGCCAGCGTCTGCCCGCGCTTGCCGGCGATGGCGTCGAGCGCCTTGATGTTGGCGATGGTCTTGTCGTTGATGAAGGCTGACTTCAGCGACTTGCCCTGGGAGGCGCGGCTGCCGTCGGGGATACCGCCGAGATACTTGTTGGTCAGCATGCCTTGCGCCAGCGGCGAGAACACGATGGAGCCGACGCCGAGCCCTTCGAGTGTATCGAGCAGGCCATCGTCCTCCACCCAGCGGTTCAGCATCGAATAACTCGGCTGGTGGATGACGCATGGCGTGCCAAGCTGCTTCAAGATATCGGCGGCCTCGCGCGTGCGCTGCGAATTGTAGGACGAGATGCCGGCATAGAGCGCCTTGCCGGAGCGCACGGCATGGTCGAGGGCGCCCATCGTTTCTTCCAGCGGCGTGTCGGGATCGAAGCGATGCGAATAGAAGATATCGACATAGTCGAGCCCCATCCGCTTCAGGCTCTGGTCGAGGCTGGCCAGCATGTATTTGCGCCCGCCCCATTCGCCGTAAGGCCCGGCCCACATCTCGTAGCCGGCCTTGGTCGAGATGATCAGCTCGTCGCGGTAGCCGGCGAAGTCGGTGCGCAGTATCTCGCCGAAAGCGGTCTCCGCCGAGCCGGGCGGCGGACCGTAATTGTTGGCGAGGTCGAAATGCGTGATGCCGAGATCGAAGGCCTTGCGCGCGATCGCCTGCTTCGTCTTGTGCGGCGTATCGTTGCCGAAATTGTGCCACAACCCCAGCGAGATCGCCGGCAGTTTCAGACCGGAGCGGCCGCAGCGATTGTAGATCATTTTTTCATAGCGGTTTTCGGCGGGTGTGTAGGGCATGGGGAATCCTCAATGGAAGCAAGCTAGGCCCACTGCCATCGCGACGACGCGGCGAGTAGGCTTCGCCCCTCACCCTTACCCTCTCTCCGTCGGAACGGGGAGAGGGTTGAGGTGTGCTGCTTACTTCTTCTTCGCCAAAAGCTCCTTGGCTTGCTTGACGCCAAGCGCGGCCGGCCGCTCGCAGGTCGTCTGCATGGCGACGAACTTGCCGGATTCGCCGGAGCGCAACAGGCCGGTCATGACGTCGACAGCATGCAGTGCCAGTTCCATCGAGCAGCGGTGCGGCCGGCCTTCCGCGATCGCCACCGCCATGTCGGCGAGGCCTGATGTGCGGTAATTGGCCATCATCCCTTGCGAATGCATCTCATTGGGAACACCGAACGGATGCGGCCATTTCGGCAGCTTCTTGACCGGCTTGGCCGAGTCTGTGAACCGCACGTCGCCACCGAAGAAATTCGGATCAGGCACGAACACGGTACCCGCCTCACCGTAGAGCTCCATCGGCGCGTGGCCGTGGGTCCAGACGTCCCAGCTGGTGTTGAGCGTCACCACGGCACCGTTTTCGAACTCCAGCAGGCCATGGATGGTCGTCGGCGTGTTGACCGGAATCTTTTCGCCAGCGCGCGGCTTTGAACTGATCGTGCGTTCCTTGGCCGGCATCGTCGCGAAGGCAGCGACCTGTTTTACCGGTCCGATCAGCTGGATCAGATTGGTGATGTAATACGGTCCGATGTCGAGCACCGGACCTGCGCCTGGCTGGAAGAAAAAGTCGGGATTGGGGTGCCAGTGCTCCATGCCGTGGCCCATGACGTGGCAGGTGCCGCTCGTGATCTTGCCCAGCTTGCCGGTATCGATCAGGTCGCGGACCAGCTGATGCGCACCGCCCAGGAACGTGTCGGGAGCCGAGCCGATGCGCAGGCCTTTCGCCTCGGCGCGTTTCTTCAGGTCGAGCCCTTCCTTGACCGACAGCACGAAAGGCTTTTCCGAATAGACGTGCTTGCCGGCGTCGAGAATCTGCTTCGACACCTCGTAGTGCACCGCCGGAATGGTCAGGTTGACGATGATGTCGATGTCGTCAGCCTTGAGCAACCCGTCGACGGTCTCGGCGCGCAGCTTGAACTCCTTCGCCCGCGCCTTGGCCGCCTCCATGTTGATGTCGGCGCAGGCCCGCATCTCGATACCGCGAAACAGCGGCGCCAGTGAAAAATACGCCTTCGAGATATTGCCGCAGCCGATGACGCCGATGCCAAGTTTCTTTGCCATGCTGATTGCTCCTAATAGGTCTTGACGGCTGCGATGGAGCGGCGGGCGAAGCGCTCGATGTCGTTGGGGTTGTCCTGTTCCATGACGTAGTATTGGGCAGCACTTTTGGCGCGCAGCACCTTTATCAGGCCGGCCCAGTCGATGATGCCATGGCCGACATCCGACCAGCCATCCTCATCCAGTCCCTCGCCCGGCTTGGCCATGTCCTTGACATGGACTGCGCTGATGCGCTTGCCGTACTTCTCGATCCAGGGCAGCGGATTATCGCCGCCGCGCACCACCCAAGCGACGTCCATCTCCCAGCTGATGTCGGGCGCCGCGGTGAGGATGAGATCCTGCGGCACCGATCCGTCGGCGAGTTTCTTGAACTCGAAATCATGGTTGTGCCAGGCAAAGCCGTAGCCGGCCCTTTTCGCGGTGTCGCCGACCTTGGCCAGCCGCTCGCCAAAACCGCGCCAGCCGGCTGCGTCGGATGGCCGCTGATCGGGCATCAGAAAAGGGCAGATCAGCAGTTTGATGCCAAGCGCGTCGGCAATCTTGCGCACGCCGTCAAAATCGTTTTCGAGCGCATCGATCGAGAAATGCCCGGTCGGCATGGCGAGGCCGTTCTTGTCGAGTTCAGCGCGAAAGGCCTTGGGGTCATCATAGACGCCGCCAAAGCCTTCGACTTGCGTGTAGCCGAGCTTGCCGAGTGTGGCGAGCACGCCTTCCCAGGGCTGGAAATTGCGGGCGCTATAAAGTTGGAATGACCAGTTCATCGTCTCTGTCCGTTTTGCTTGGGATTGTCGCTGGAAGAATGGTTCTCGGGAGCTAGATGCGGGTGCCGGTTGCGGTGTCGAAAAGCGAAGCGCGCATCGGATCGAAGCCGACCGTCACCGCTTCATCGTTGTTGGGCGTGCGTTCCGAGGTCACTCGGACGCTGAAATTCTGCTGGGCAAGCTTCAGCCAGACCAGCGTGTCGGAGCCCATCGGTTCGACCACCTCGACATTGGCGGCGGTCGAGAACGGCCAACCCGTGCCGCTGTTAAGGCTGACATGCTCGGGCCTGATACCGAATACCGCTGGGCCGGCCGTTGGAGGACCGGCAAAGTCATAAGTGCCGAGTGGAATCTTGAGGGAGTCGGCTACGAACCGCCAACCGCCGTCGGCGTCTTCAAGGCGGCCGTCGATGAAGTTCATCGCCGGTGAGCCGAGGAAGCCGGCGACGAATCGGTTGACCGGCCGGTTATAGATGGTCTGCGGCGCATCGAGCTGCTGGATGACGCCGCCCTTCATCACCGCGATTCGATCGGCCAGCGTCATCGCCTCGATCTGGTCGTGGGTGACGTAGATCATGGTGTTCTGCAGCTTGCGATGCAGCAGCTTGATCTCGACGCGCAGCTCGGCGCGCAGTTTGGCATCGAGATTGGACAGCGGCTCGTCGAACAGGAACACGTCGACATCGCGCACCAGCGCCCGTCCGATCGCCACGCGCTGGCGCTGGCCGCCGGAGAGCGCCGCCGGTTTGCGTTGCAGCAGCGGCTCGATCTGCAGGATCTCTGCCGCCCGCGCGATGCGCTTGGCGATCTCGTCTTTTGGCGTGCCGGCGACACGCAGGCCGAAGGACAGGTTCTTCTCCACCGTCATTTGCGGATACAGCGCATAGGACTGGAACACCATGCCGATGCCTCGGTCCTTGGGCTCTTCCCAGGTGACGTTCTTGCCCTTGATGAAGATGCGGCCTTCGGAGATATCGAGCAGGCCGGCAATGCAGTTGAGCAAGGTTGACTTGCCGCAGCCGGACGGGCCGAGCAGCACGATGAACTCGCCCTCGGCGACGTCGAGATTGAGGGTCTCCAAGACAGTCACCACACCGAAATTCAGCGACAGGTCCTGGATCGAAACGCTGATGCCGTTGGCTGCCGTCATCGCCGTCACCCCTTCACCGCGCCGGCGGCGATGCCGCGCACAAAAAGCTTGCCGGAAATGAAGTAGACGATCAGCGGCACAAGCCCGGTGAGGATAGTGGCGGCCATGTTGACATTGTACTCCTTCACGCCTTGTACCGAGTTGACGATATTGTTGAGCTGCACCGTCATCGGATAGGTGTCAGGGCGGGTGTAGACGACACCGAACAGGAAGTCGTTCCAGATCCCGGTCACCTGCAGGATGATGGCGACGACGAAGATCGGCAGCGACATCGGCAGCATGATCCGCAGGAAGATGCCCCAGAAGCCCGCGCCGTCGACACGCGCCGCCCTGAACAGCTCTTCCGGCATCGAGGCAAAATAATTGCGGAAAAGCAGCGTCAGGATCGGCATGCCGAAAATGGAATGGACGATCACCAGCCCGCTGAGACTGCCGTAAAGGCCGATCTCGCGCAGGATGATGACGATCGGATAAATCATCACCTGGTAGGGGATGAAGGCGCCGACGATCAGGATGACGAAAAATGTGTCGGCGCCCTTGAAGCGCCAGTTGGCCAGCGCGTAACCGTTCACCGAGGCGATGGCGATCGACAGCAGCACCGACGGCACGGTGATGCGCACCGAATTCCAGAAGCCGCGCGAAAGCCCGTCGCAATTGAGGCCGGTGCAGGCCGTCGACCACGCCTTGACCCATGGCTCGAAGGTGATCTCGAGCGGCGGCGAAAAGATGTTGCCGAGCCGGATCTCCGGCATCCCCTTGAGCGAAGTGACGACCATCACGTAGAGCGGCAACAGATAGTAGGCCGCCATGACAAACAATGTGCCGTAGAGGAAGATGTTGCGGCGCGAAATCATGCGGCGCGGCTTCGGGCCGTAGGGGCCGATGATGTCCTGGTGCGCGCCGGTGGCAACGTTTGTTTGATCGGTGGTGTTTGCCATGCTCATTTGCGCCGCCCGAATTCGAGATAGGCCCATGGCACGATGACGATCACCACCGAGAGCAGCATCATGGTCGAGGCGGCAAACCCCTGGCCGAGGTTCTGTGCGAAGAACATGTAGTCATACACGTACTTGGCCGGCACCTCGGAGGCGATGCCCGGGCCGCCGCTGGTCTGGGCCACGACGAGGTCATAGACCTTGACGATGCCGGAAGCGATGATGACGAGCGTGGTGATGAAGACCGGCCGCATCATTGGGATGACGATGAACAGATAGGTCTTCCACATCGGTATCCCATCCACCCGCGCGGCCTTCCAGATGTCCTCATCGATGCCACGCAGGCCGGCCAGCATCAGGCACATGATGAGCCCGGTGCCTTGCCACAGTGCCGCGATCGATATGCCGTAGATGACGATACTGGAATTGTAGAGCGGGTCGAAGCTGAAGCTCTCCCAACCCAACCCCCGCACCACATGCTGGATGCCGAAGTCCGGGTTGAGCAGCCACTGCCAGACAAGGCCGGTGACGATGAACGAGAGCGCAAAGGGATAGAGGAAGATGGTCCGGAACGTGTCCTCGAAGCGTATCTTCTGGTCGAGCAGCGCGGCAAGGAGGAAGCCGACGACCAGTGAGAACACCAACGAAATCGCGCCGTAGATCAACAGATTCTCGATCGAGATCAGCCAGCGCGGCGTCGCCCACAACCGGTAATACTGGTCGAGCCCGACGAAATTCAGCCGCGGCAAGAGCTTCGAATTGGTGAAGGAATAGAGCACCGTCCAAAGCGTGCCACCGACGAAAACCACCCCTGCGGTGAGGATCATCGGGATCGAGGCGACCTTCGCATTGAGGTTGCGGAACAGCGGGTTGGGGCGTTCGCTCTTGCTCATCTCGTCAAGCCGGCTGGGTAAGGGCGGTGCGCTCCCGACCCTGCCAGGGTCGGGAGCGAGGTGAGTAGCCTCCAACGTCAGTCTGCCGAAGCGATGAGGGCAGCGAAGCGCTTCTGCGCCTCTTCCACGGTCAAGTCCGGCTTGGCGAAGAATTCGGCGAAGAGATCTTCCTTCTGCTTCTGGGTGTCCTGTGAAAGCAGCTGGTCCGTCCATGGTATGACGGCGCCCTTGGCGAGGATGGCGAGGCCTTTCTTCATGCAGTCGTTCGCTGCATTGAGATCGACGTCGCCGCGCACCGGCAGCGAGCCCTTCTTGAGATTGAAGGCAACCTGCGTCTTGGGATCGAGCAGCGTTTCGGCCAGCACCTCCTGCGCCTTGGACTTGTCGGCATCCTTCAGCAGCGGGAAGTAGAAGGCGTCGCCGCCTGTGGCGATGACTTCGTTCAGCCCCAGGCCTGGCAGGCACGTATAGTCCTTGCCTGCGGTCTTGCCGGCAACCTGGAACTCACCTTGTGCCCAGTCGCCCATGATCTGGCCGCCGGCCTTGCCGGTGATGACGAGGTTGGTCGCCTGGTTCCAGTCCTGCACATTGGTGTTCTTCGCCATCTTGCGGGCATCGTCCGCGGCCTTGAAGACCTTGGCGACTTCGGGCCCGGCGGCAAATGTCGCGTCCTTGTCCTTGTAGACCTTGAGGAAGGTGTCCGTGCCGCCGACCGCTGCCAGAAGCACGTCGAAGGCGCCGGAGGATTGCCAGGCCTGTCCGCCGACGGCGAGCGGGATAATGCCGGCCTTTTCCAGCGCCGGCGCTGCCGCAACGAATTCATTCCAGTCCTTTGGCATCGGCACACCGGCCTTCTCGAAGGCCTCGTTCGACAGCCACAGCCACTGCCAGGAGTGGATGTTGACCGGCACGCAATAAATCTTGCCGTCGATGGTGCAGCTATCGAGCAGGCTCTTAGGCCGCACGACTTCCGTCCACTTGCCCTTGGTCGCGACATCGGTGAGGTCGCGCATCAGGCCGGCCTGCACCAGCTCTTCCGCCTGCCGGCCGTGATTGAACTGGGTGGCCCCCATCGGATCACCGCCGGTGATACGGCTGATCATGATAGGCCGCGCCGTGCCGCCGGAGCCGGCGATGGCGCCGTCGACCCAGTGGTTGCCGGTAGCGTCGAAAGCCTTGGCGAACTCGGCGACCGCCGCGGCCTCGCCCCCTGAAGTCCACCAATGGGTGACCTCCAGGTCGGTTGCGGCGGCCGGACCGGCGAACTGCAGTGCGGCTGTCGCTGCCAGCGCAGCGGTCAAAAGTTTATAGCGCATTTCGGTTCCTCCCAGAATCTGAAACGTTACAGATTTTCGATACGGGAATTGCGCGAACTGCGCAACCCCATAGGTAACGAGGGCCCAATATTTTTTCGAGCCGCGAACAAATTCGCAGGGGCGGCCGCTCCATGTGCAGCGCAATATCGGTCGCTGCACTGCAAAACATCGAAATGGCGCACGAAAGCCGGCAAAAAGTGACGGCGAGGGCAGATTTCCTCTGGAATCCCAATGGGTTTCGCAAAGCAGTCGCTCACCTTGTCACAAGCGGTCGGCATCTCAATATTGGCAATCTGTAACGTTTCAGTATATTGAGACTTCACCGGGGCTGGAGCGCCTATCGTATCGCAATGGCGGCGATTGCCGACCCGGCCTGCGACTGCTATGCGCCTGACGGGCGGGACGAATGGACAGACGGCGTACGGACAAGAACGACGAAGCGTCGGCGCAAGGGCGACCGACGCTGAAGACGCTTGCCTTCATGACCGGGCTCGGCGTCACCACTGTGTCGCGCGCCTTGAAGGATGCCCCGGAAATCGGCGCCGAAACCAGGCGCCGTGTCCAGCTCGTCGCCAAGCAGATCGGCTACCGGCCGAACCGAGCCGGCATACGCCTGCGCACCGGCAGGACCAATGTCATCAGCCTCGTGCTGAACACCGATCGCGAGATCATGAGCTTCGTCTCGGACATCATCTACGGCGTTTCGGAAGTGCTCGCCGAAACGCCCTATCACCTGATCGTCACGCCCTATTCCCGCTCGCAGGATCCGATGGAGCCGATCCGCTATCTGGTCGAGACCGGCTCGGCCGACGGCGTCATCATCTCGCGCACCCAGCCCAACGATCCGCGCGCCCGCTACATGCTTGAGCACGGCATGCCTTTTGCCACGCATGGCCGTACCGATATGGGTCTCGTGCACCCCTACCATGACTTCGACAACCATGCGTTCGCGAGTGCAGCCGTGCGCCGGTTGGCGAGCATGGGCCGGCGCAGGCTGGCGCTTCTGTCGCCGCCGCCCGGGCTGACCTACTACAGCCATACGCTGGACGGCTTTGCCGATGCGCTGAGCGAGGTCGGCGCCAGCGAAATTCCGTTCAACACCGTTTCGATCGACCATACGATCGAGCAGATCAGGATGAGGACCGCACAGGTGATGCGCCGGGATGTCAGGCCGGACGGCTTCGTCAGCAGCGCCGCCGCGGCGACGCTGGCCATCGTCGCCGGCATCGAGGATGCCGGTCTCAAGCTCGGCCGCGATGTCGATGTCGTATCGAAGCAGTCGTCGGACCTGCTGCACCTGTTCCGCAGGGAATTGCTGGTCGTCAACGAGAATTTCCGGCTGGCCGGCTCCGAGCTTGCCCGCTCGGTGCTTGGCTTGATTGGCGGCGCCGCACCAGGCTCTTTGCAGAGCCTTGTCGTCGCCGGCGACGTCCAGTCTTTCAGCCCGCCGGTGCCCGTCTAGAGCATGGCTTGTGGGCTGGCTTTGCTAGCCAGCCGCGCCGCTTCCCCAAGGCCCATGGAATGCACCGGGTCCGTCGATGCGCTCGAAACCGTGCGCGCCGAAGAAGTCGCGCTGCGCCTGGATCAGGTTCGACGTGCCACGGCCCTGGCGGTAGCTGTCGAAGTAGGCAAGTGCGGAAGACAATGCGGGCACCGGCGAGCCGGTCTCCGATGCCCTCGCCACGACACGCCGCAGCGACGGATGCGCCTCCTGCATCAACGAGATAAAGGCCGGCGCCATCAGAAGGTTGGTCGAGGCGCCGCCCTTGCTGAAGGCTTCCGCCATCGTATCGAGCATCTGCGAGCGGATGATGCAACCAGCGCGCCAGATCTTGGCGATGGTCGGCATCGGCAGGTTCCAGTTGAACTCCTTGGAGGCGCCGCTCATCACCGCGAAACCTTGGGCGTAGGCTGATATCTTGCCGGCGAACAGTGCCAGTTCGAGATCCTTGAGCAGAGCGTCCTTGTCACCGGAAATCTTGGTCACACCGATATTGCCATAGGCCTTTTCCGCCGCCAGTCGCTCGTCCTTGATCGACGACAGAACCCGCGCCGCCACCGCCGCCTCGATCGCCGTCGCCGGAATGCCGAGCTGCTGGGCTTCGATGACCGACCATTTGCCGGTGCCCTTCTGGCCGGCGCGGTCGAGGATGATGTCGACCACCGGCTTGCCGGTCTTGGGATCATCAGCAGCCAGCACCTTGGCGGTGATCTCTATCAGGTAGGAATTGAGCCGGCCCTTGTTCCAGTTGGAAAACACCGTACCGATGTCCTTCGGTCCCATGCCCAAGCCGTCACGCAGGATGCCGTAGATCTCGGCGATCATCTGCATGTCGGCATATTCGATGCCGTTGTGGATGGTCTTGACGAAATGGCCGGCACCGTCGGTGCCGAGCCATGCCGCGCAGGGTTCGTCCTTGAACTTGGCGGAGATCGCGGTCAGCACCTTCTCGACGCGCTTCCAGGAATCCTCCGTGCCGCCGACCATGATCGACGGTCCGTGGCGCGCGCCCTCCTCGCCGCCGGACACGCCCATGCCGATGAAGGTGAGACCCGAGCCGGAAAGCTCGGAGAAGCGCCGCATCGTGTCGCGGAAATTGGCATTGCCGGCGTCGATGACGATGTCGTTGGCCGACAGCACGCCGCGCAAGGCGGCGATCTGTTCGTCGACCGGCTTGCCGGCCAGCACCATGATGACGATCGGGCGCGGCGGCCGGATCGCGGCGGCAAGCTCTTCCAGACTGTAGCAAGGCACGACCATATCCCTGAGCGCGCCGGCATTCTCGACGAAAGCGTCGGTGCGCGCTTTGGTGCGGTTGAAGACGGCGATGCGATGCCCGTGCTCGGCGATATTGAGCGCCAGGTTGGAGCCCATCGTGCCAAGGCCGATCAGGCCGATTTCGGCTTTTTCCATCGTTTCTTCCCTGCTTCGGATCTTGTTGGTTGGAGCCCGCGATTTTGCGGGGATGATTGACGGGCCTTTCGCGCCGCGTCAACCGCCTCGCCGAATTGTGTTGCAGCGGACCATGATAAGTTTGGCTTGAGGCGCCTGGCGGTCACGGCCTGATGTCGACGGGCGCCTCGATCTTCACCATCTCGAAGTCCGAGACCAGGATGTCGATGCGCACCGTCCACCGACCGGGAACCGGGATGATGAGGTCGTCGACACGCCAGCTGCCGTCACCGGGCTTGGTCGCCGCGCGCTTCAGCGGCTCGATGCCGGAATCGGGCTTCGACAGCACCAGCGTCACCTCCTTGGCGTCGAGCGGCCCGAAATCGCCGCTCATGATGATCATCGAGGCAACCACCGGTCCGGCATGGCCGGGCGTGATGCTGAGGTCGGCCATTGCTTGCAGCACATGGATATGGACCGAGACAGGTTGGGCGGCCGCGATCGCCAGGGCTCGTGGCGGCGGCGTAAAGCGCCAGCCAGCGGCCACGCCGAAGATGGTCAGCACGATCAGCAGTTCGACGCCGATCGAACGGGAGAGCCTGCGTTGCACTTCCGTCGCTCCGGCCTCGGCCGACGCTGTGAGTTTCCATCGGTTGACGGCGGCGAGCGTGAACAGGAGGGCCAGGAGCCCGAGCTTGATCAGCAGCAGCCGGCCATAGGCGGTGTCTACCAGTGCCAAGGGCGTTTGCACCTGGATGACGGCGAGAACGACGCCGGCAGCGGCAAGTGCGGCCACCACCGGCAGGATCAGGCATGAAAACCGCCGCAGGAATGGCGCGGCCTCCGCCGATTGCCCCTTCAGCGCCAGGCCGAGCGGCACCAGCGCACCGGCCCAGAAGGCGATGCCAACGCCGTGCAGGAACACCATTGGCCGCGTCAGCCATTGCGGCTCGGCGGCACTGGCATGGCCGCTGGCGGCAAGCGCGACACCCACCCCGGCCAGGCCGGCCAGCGCAAATGGCTTGGCGGCGGCGCGCGGTCCGGCTAGCGACAGCAGGCCGAGCCCCAGCGCGATCAGCGCGACCAGCACAGTCCAGCCGAAGCTGGTGCCTAGCCCGGTCCGCCAGATGATCGGCTGCGCCAGATGGGAGAGCGGTGCTCCGAGCGCATCGAGCCCCTGTAGGCCAAGCGACAGCGGTGCCGCGATCAACCCGCCCAGGATTGCAGCCGCAACGAAGCGCTGTCCGGCGCGGGCATCTCGGGCCAGCCAGGCAAGGGCAAAGGCGCCACCGACGCCGAGGAAAAGACCGATGTAGAGAAAGACCTTGCCGGTCCAGATCGCCGATCGCAACGACCAGTCGACAGCTTCGGACACCGCCGGCGGCGCGCTTGGCGCGCCGATGGAAAACAGCAGGGAACCGCCGACCGGATGGCCATCGGCGGAAATGACACGCCAGCTCAAGACATGCGTACCGGGCGCGAGCGTCCGTGGATTGTCGATCTCGACGGTCTGGTCGCTGAGACGGAAGGAGGACAGCGGAACCGGCGTGCCGTCGGGTTTCACCAGGGTCAGCACCAGCGGCGAGACCGGCTCGCTGAAGGTCAGCGAGAACTGTGCCGGCCCCTGTTCCAGCACCGCGCCATCGGCCGGGTCTGTCTTGATCAGCGCGGCATGGGCGAAAGCCTGATTTGCCATGATGGCGAGAAACACGATCAGGGCCAGCAGGCCGACGACAAGCCGGCCGGCGCGGTGGCCGGCCATGGAAGCCGTTTGCAGGTCGCACGTGGGCTTCATGCCCCCGCCAAAAATTTAACCGGCGCCCTCTTGCGTGCGCGCCGCCCGAAAAGATCATTTCTTCGGCAGCAGTTCGATGCCGGGCGCCGGGTTTTCGAGTGCGTCTTCATCCTGGCCGGCTGCGGGGATTTCGATCCAGCGATCAGCGGCGCCGTCGCATTCCTGCACCACCGGGAAGTAAAGCTTCTGGCCCACCGGCAGATCCGCCGTCAGCGTCGCACGGAAGACGAACTCGTCATAGAATTCATCCGGCAGGTTGCCGCCGCTCCAGTCGACTTCCTTGACCCCATCGGTCACCGCCTGACCATAGAGCTGGTAGGATTTGTCGTACTTGCCCTTCTTGATCTGCAGCGTCCAGCCAGGCTTCGGCATCGGCTTTACCGCGATCACCCCTTCCGGGATCTGCACGCGTAGAGCAGTCGTCGCCTTGCCGTCGCAACCATGCGGCACGCGTAAGATTGCCTTGTAGGTCGAGCCGACGGCCGCCTCCTGGGTTTCGAGCGTGATATGCGCGAAAGCGGCACTTGTCCCGAGCACGAAAAGTGCCGCGGCGGACAAAAGATACTTGTTCATGATGGTCCCTCAGATCTTCAAAATTTGTCTAACTGGCCGGATCAATTGGCGTGATCATCCATGGCGCCACCACCGATGCCTTCGACGGCGAAATCGACGCTGACGGCGCCGGCCTTTTCGAAGGTCAGCGTGGCGGAAAACTTTTCGCCCTGCTTGGGTTGCCGCTTCAGGCCGATGAACATCAGATGATAGCCGCCAGGGGCCAATGCCACCTTGCCACCGGCCGGGATTTCCAGGCCGCCGGCAACCGACCGCATGGTCATGACGCCGTCTTTTACGCCCATCTGATGCAGTTCGGCCTTTTCAGAAACATCGGAGGAAATCGACACCAGCCGGTCCGGCGCGCTGCCATTGTTGGTGATGGTGAAATAGCCGCCGGCGACCTTGGCACCGGCCGGCGTGGCACGCGACCAGGGGTGGCCGATCTCGAGATCGCCAAGCTTAAACTCATGCGCGAATACGGACTGGGCGCCGACGAACAACAGCGCAAGAGCCAGCGCGGCAATGCCGACACGCTCTTCGATGCTCTGTAGAATGCTGCCGAGCATAGGACGCGCGGCGTCGGGGAAAAAATAGGACATGGTTGCTCCATGAAGTGATGGTCGCGCCGTTGCCGGTCGCGAGCAGTTTGATCTTTGGATGGGTACGCCCACGAAAGGTTCCGCCGGGCAAACAGGCTCAGGCCGTCAGCGGCGGCGCGCGCGGGTTCGACGGCGAGCGCTCACGCGCGAAGTCGAGATGGATGGCCACCGGGAAGACAAAGGCGACCGTTTCAAAGGAAGGGCCGCCGAGCGCCAAGCCGGCATCGGGCGGCGGCGCACTGGCCGGCGAAAACATGCTGCAGCCAAGCACGCAACATACGGGCAGATGGGACGGCGGCTGGTTGCCGCCGGGAAGCTGGGTTGCGCCTTCATGGGTACAGATGACGTTGCCAAAGGCATCGAGCTGCGATGCATTGGGGCCGGTGCCGAAGGCGAAGGCACCAAGCGTCGACTGGAGCAACAGCAGATAGGCCGCGACAAGCGCGACCGGTATGCTCCACCGTCTCCTCGATACGCCCAAAGCCCTGCCTCTTCGCAGCAACGTAACATTCCTAGCACGAGGCCGGCGGGTGGAAAATCGCCAAATCGCTGCTGCGGCAACGCGGCATATCAATGCATGTCGCCCAAAAGTGTGCAGCGGTTTTGGGACAACGACATGCATGAAACAAGACTCTGAGCCGCGACACGGCTCAGGATTTTTGTGTGGACCGGCTCTCCGGGATCGAGGTCAGCAAGGTCTGGCGCGCTGACTTCAGATGCTTGCGGCAGGCGGCGTCGACCTTGCCGAGGTCGCGTGATTTGAGCGCCTCGATGTAGGCCAGATGCTCACCGATCGCCACCTCGTTGCGTTCGCGCTCCTGCGCCTTGTTCCACTGGTAGTGATAGTGGAAGATCATGGCGATGACGTCGTAGAAATCGACAATGAAGCGGTTGCGCGATGCCCGATGGATGAGCCGGTGGAAGCGCTCGTCCAGCTCGGAGAATTCGTTGAAACGGGTGGCGATCTCGCTTGCCAGTCGGCGATGGTCGTCTTCCAGACGGTCGAGATCGCCCCAGACCACGCTGTCCTGCGGCAGAGCGGCGAAGGCCGCCGCCGAGCGCAGCTCGAACATTTCTCGGATTTCGGTCAGCTCCAGCGCGAAGGCGCGCGTAAACCCCTTCAGCACCCAATGGCTGTTGCGGCGTTTCTCGATCAGGCCGAAGCGGGAGAATCGGATCAGGAACTCGCGCACGCTGGTGGTGCCGACGCCGATCTCGCGCGCCAGTTCGAGTTCGTTGATCTGCATGCCGGCCTCGGCGCCGCCGGCGAGCAGCCTGCGCATGAACGACCGCTCGATGATCTCGGCCAGCGTGTCGGTTTCTTCCTCGGGGAAGAAATCATCGGGGCGCGGTTCGCGCAGCACCGTCTTGGCGCGCTTGTTCCAGGCGATCAGCCCGGTCTCTTCCATGCGCGCTAGGATCGTTCGTACCGTGGTGCGGCTGACGCCAAGCAAGGTGCCCAGTTCCGGCTCCGAAGGCAGGCTGCGCGTCTCGTCGAGCAGCCGCAGGCAGCGGTTGTAGGCATCCTTGTAGACGTTGTTGCTCTTCGACATCCCTGACCCGTTGCACGCCGTCGCTTGCGGCCGTCGGCCGGAAGCGCAATATGACGTTCCCATGACCCCTGAAAGCGAAATGCGCTTTCTTGAATGCCGATGGACATGCGGAACTCCCCAGAGAAAAAACAATTGACGCAAAACTGTTTTTTCACGATAAAAGACATTATCTTTAAACAGGCGCGTGTCAATCCGCCCGCGCAACCCAGGATCACCCAGGAAACCGCCCGTGAACGCCTCCAACAGCATTCTTCTGTCCCCTGCCGACAATGTCGCCGTCGCCAATGGCCGCATCGAGATCGGCGCCGTGCTGCCGGGCGGTGCCGTTGCCACCACGCTGATCGAGCCCGGCCACAAGGTGGCGATCAAGCCGATCGCCGCCGGTGAGGCGGTGGTCAAATACGCGCAGGCGATCGGTCGCGCGACGCAGGACATCGCAGCGGGCGAGCACGTTCATTCGCACAATCTGGTTTTCGAATCGGGCCGCTTGCCGGTCGTGCCGCCGAGCGAGGCCGAGCACGCGACGGAGGCGGACCGTGCCCGCACCTTCATGGGCTATCGCCGCGCCGATGGCCGCGCCGGCACGCGCAATTTCATCGGCATTGTCGCCAGCGTCAATTGCTCGGCCACCGTCTGCCATTCGATCGCCGACACCGCCAACCGCACCCTGCTGCCGAAATATCCCGGCATCGACGGCTTCGTGCCGATCGTCCACGGCCAGGGCTGCGGCATGAGCGCCACCGGCGACGGCATGATGGTGCTGCACCGCACGCTTGCCGGTTATGCCCGCCACCCGAATTTCGGTGGCGTGCTGATGGTCGGCCTCGGCTGCGAGGTCAACCAGCTCACCCTTTACGGCCAGAAGGGCGTCGCTGCCGGCAAACGCCATTTCAACATCCAGGACGCCGGCGGTTCGCGTAAATCGGTCGAAAAGGCGATGGGCGTGCTGGCCGAGATCGCCGAGGAAGTCGGCCAGTTGAAGCGTGAGCCGATCCCGGTCAGCGAGATCGTCGTCGGCCTGCAATGCGGCGGCTCCGACGGCATGTCGGGCATTACGGCCAACCCGGCGCTGGGTGCTGCCGTCGATATCCTGGCCGGCGTCGGCGGCATCGGCATCCTCTCCGAGACCACGGAAATATACGGCGCAGAACATCTGCTCGCCTATCGCGCGGCAACGCCGGAGATCGCGCAGAAGCTCGATGGCTTCGTGAAATGGTGGGAAGATCACGTCGCCAAGCATGGCGCCTCGATCGACAACAACCCCTCGCCCGGCAACAAGCGCGGCGGCCTCACCACCATCCTGGAGAAGTCACTCGGCGCGGTCGCCAAGGGCGGCCAGACGCCCCTCAACGGCGTCTTCGGCTACGCCGAAAAGGTCACCGGCAGCGGCTTGGTGTTTATGGACACGCCTGGCTACGATCCGGTCTCTGCGACCGGTCAGGTGGCGGGTGGCGCCAACATCATCGTCTTCACCACCGGCCGCGGCTCCTGCTTTGGCTGCCGTCCGACGCCGTCGATCAAGGTCGCCACCAACTCGACCATGTATCACCAGATGGAAGAGGATATGGACGTCAACTGCGGCGTCATCGCCTCCGGTGAAAAGACCATCGCCGGCATGGGCCGAGAGATCTTCGAACTGATCGTCGAGACGGCTTCCGGCCGCAAGACCAAGAGCGAGGATTTCGGTTACGGCGACAACGAGTTCGTGCCCTGGCATCTTGGCGCGACGCTTTAGTTTCCACTGATATCTGAAGGTGGCCAGGCCGAACAATGGTCGGGAACGGGGAGGTTTTCGCATGAACAAGCGCCGTATCGGTCGCACCGCGCTCGAGGTCACTGAAGTCAGCTTTGGCGGTGCCGCGATCGGCGGCCTCTACCGCGCCTGTCCACGCGAAGCGGCGATGGAGACGTTGCAGGGCGCCTGGGAAGCCGGACTGCGCTATTTCGACACCGCACCCTTCTACGGTTTCGGCCTGTCGGAACGACGCTTCGGCGACTTCCTGCGCTACAAGCCGCGCGATTCCTATGTGTTGTCCACCAAGGTCGGCCGCTTGTTTCGCCCGGTACCGGAAGAGCAGGTTCCCGATCACTCCTATGTCGATCCGCTGCCCTTCGCGCTCGACTACGACTATTCCTATGACGGCATCATGCGGTCGATCGAGTTCAGCTATGCGCGGCTTGGCCTGAACAGGATAGACATCCTGTTTGTCCATGACATCGGCGCCTACACCCATGGTGTAGAGAAGACCAAGTTGCACTTTCGCCAGTTGATGGATGGCGGCCTCAAGGCGCTCGAAGAGCTGAAGCGAACCGGTGTCATTTCTGCCTATGGGCTGGGCGTCAACGAAGTGCAGATCTGTCTCGACGTGATGCGCCAGGCACCGCTCGACTGCATCCTGCTCGCCAGCCGCTATTCCCTGCTGGACCGCAGTGCCGAAGCGGAATTGCTGCCGCTATGCCGGGCGCAGCAGACCTCGTTGGTCATCGGCGGCGTCTTCAACTCCGGCATCCTGGCGACCGGCCCGGTGCAAGGCGCGCATTTCGATTACCGCCCTGCCAGCCATGACGTACTCGACCGCGTCGGTGCGATGGAAAGGATCGCCGCCGAGGGCGGTTATCCGCTGGCCGCCGCCGCGTTCCAGTTCCCCTTGCATGAACCCGCGGTCGCCACCGTGCTGAGCGGCACCGCCAAGCCGGCAAACCTGACGCGCAACCTCGAACTGCTCGACATCGACGTGCCGGAGACGGAATACGCCAGATATCGCCCCTATACGCTGATGCAGGAGCTGGCGTGAAATTCGCCCTACCCGCAGTGAACGGTGATCCCGGCTTCACATTCTTGCGATCCCAGGAAAGAATGAACATTCCATATTGACGAATATGTGGAATTAATATTCCATACATTCGCGGAACGGAAACGGGAGCGCTTGACGGCGGCAAGGTAGGAGCAGCGCGGTGTATCTGCCCCTGCCAGGCTTCGCGAGGACTGGTCAAACACCGCTTGCATCGGCTGGTTCGATGCACTATCAAAACATGGCAACTGTTTTTTATTGATAAAGTTCTGTTTGGGCCACGCCTATCCGGACGGAGCTTCCGTAACCTTCACCGGGCGACTTAGGGAGGAACCTCATGAAATTCGTGACCAGCATTCTCAACCGCCGCGCCGTGATGGCGCTGGCAGCAGCTTCGATGCTCGCCGGCGTCATGCATTCGGCGCCGGTTTCGGCGGCTGACGTGACCATTCCGATCATCGTCAAGGACACCACGTCCTTCTACTGGCAGATCGTTCTGGCCGGCGCCCGCAAGGCCGGCACGGATCTCGGCGTCAAGGTGCCGGAACTCGGCGCCCAGGCTGAAACCGACGTCAACGGCCAGGTCTCGATCCTCGAGAACGCCGTTGCCAGCAACCCGGCGGCCATCGTCATCGCGCCGACCGAGTTCAAGGCGCTTGGCAAGCCGATCGATGAAGCAGCTGCCAAGGTCAAGGTTATCGGCATCGACTCCGGCGCAGACTCCAAGGCCTTCACCTCGTTCCTGACCACCGACAATGTGCAGGGCGGCCGCGTCGCTGCCGACGGCCTCGCAGCTGCCATCGGCGCAGCCAACGGCGGCAAGATCGAGGGCGACGTCGCCCTGATCACCAACGCACCGGGCGCCGGCTCGCTCGAACAGCGCAAGCAGGGCTTCACTGAACAGCTGGCCGCCAAATATCCGGGCCTGAAGCTGGTCGCCGACAAATATGCCGACGGCCAGGCCACCACCGGCCTCAACATCGCCACCGACCTGATCACCGCCAACCCGAACCTCAAGGGCATCTTCGCCTCCAACCTGATCATGGCGCAGGGCGTCGGTCAGGCTGTCGCCGAAAACAGCCTTGGCGGCAAGCTGGCGCTGGTCGGTTTCGACAGCGACGAGAAGCTGATCAAGTTCCTCAACGACGGCGTCATTTCCGCCCTCGTCGTCCAGGATCCCTACCGGATGGGCTATGACGGCATCAAGACCGCACTCGCCGCCTCGAAGGGCGAAAAGGTCGAGGCCAATGTCGACACCGGCGCCAATCTGGTGACCAAGGACAACATGAAAGACCCCAAGATCGACGCGCTGCTCAACCCGAAGCTCTAAGCCGTCGCATCCAAATCGTCTCCGGGGCTCCGCGCCCCGGAGATATAGCTGCCGGCACAAACGGCTTGGCAATCCACAAGCTTAAGCTAGGCTGTTTTCGAGGCATATCCTTGCCTCGCCGCGTGCCAATCGTGAGGCCGATCTGGGAGGCCAATCAGGGAGGATTGTCATGACATCGACGGCGCAGGAACTGCATCCGGCCCCTGTGCTGGAGCCTGGTAGGACCATCCTCGAATTGCGCGGGCTGGAGAAGCGTTATCCCGGCACCCACGCGCTTAAGCCGGTCAACCTCGCCTTCAAGTCCGGCGAGATCCACGCCATCGTCGGCGAGAACGGCGCCGGCAAATCGACCCTCATCAAGCTTTTGACCGGCGTCATGCCGCGCACCTCCGGAGAGGTCATCTGGGAAGGTCAGCCGGCTGCTTTGGCGACGCCGCATGAGGCGATGGCGCTCGGCATCAATGCCGTGCACCAGGAAGTCGTGCTCTGCCGTCACCTGACGGTCGCCGCCAACATGTTCCTCGGCGAGGAGAATTCGCGCTTCGGCATCCTGCAGCAGCGCGCCATGGTCAGGCAAGCGCAGAAGATCATCGACGATCTCGGCTTCGACCTGCCTGCGCATGTCACATTGGGCGACCTGACCATCGGCCAGCAGCAGCTGATTGCTGCCGCCCGTGCCACCGTGCGCGGCACCAAATTCCTGATCTTCGACGAGCCGACCGCCTACCTCACCCGCAAGGAGGCCGACCAGCTCTTCACCCTGATCCGCCGGCTGAAGGGAGAAGGCGTGACGATCATCTACATCAGCCATCGCATGGAGGAAGTGTTCGAACTCGCCGACCGCGTTTCCGTACTGCGTGACGGCACGCTGGTCGGCACCCGCAACATCGCCGAGACCAACGATGCCGAGCTGGTCAAGATGATGATCAACCGCTCTATCGAGCAGGTCTACCACAAGGAGCATTTCACGCCGGGCGCCGCGATCATCGAAGCGCGGAACCTGTCCGGCAAAGGGTTTGAAAATGTTTCGATGACGGTTCGCGCCGGCGAGATCGTCGGGCTCTATGGCCTGATCGGCGCCGGGCGCAGCGAGTTCGTCACCACGCTTTACGGCCGCCACCGTAAATCCGCCGGCCAGATTCTCTGGGAAGGCAAGGAGGTCCAGGTCAAATCCGAGCATGACGCGATCAAGCTCGGCATGGCGCTGGCGCCGGAAAGCCGCCGCGACCAGGGCCTCTGTCTCAACCTGCCGGTTGGCCTCAACCTCAACCTGCCGATCTACAAGCGCATCTCGAACAATCTGCTGATTTCGAGTGCACAGGAGAAGACGCAGGCCGATCGCCAGATCGCCGATCTGCGCATCAAGACGCCGACTCGCGGCGCGCTGGCGTCCAGCCTGTCGGGCGGCAACCAGCAGAAGATCGTCATCGGCAAATGGCTGGCGCACGGCGCCAAGCTGTTCATCTTCGACGAACCGACGGTCGGCGTCGATGTCGGCACCAAAGCCGAGATCTACCGGCTGTTCGGCGCGCTGCTCTCGAAAGGCGCCGGCATCATCCTGATCTCGTCCTATCTGCCGGAAGTCTACGAGCTGGCCGATACGCTGCATGTGTTCCGGCGCGGCAAATTGGTGGCGACGCACGGTTTTCGCGGCGCCAGCCACGAGGACATTCTTACGCAGGCTCTCGCCGAGAAACAAGAAAAGCAGGGAGGACAGATATGAGCACCGAGGCGATTGCTGTCGAAAAACCGAAACGGAACTACAATGTCCTATTCGGGCTGACGCTTCTGGCGTTGCTGGTTCTGCTCTGGATCGTTCTGTCGGTCGCGACGCCGAGCTTCGCCTCTTCCAACAACATCGCCAACCTGCTGCGGCAGGGTTCGATGATCGCCATCATGGCGGTCGGCCAGACTTTCGTCATCATCACCGGCGGCATCGACCTGTCCGTCGGCGCCGTGGTCGGCTTCGCCACCGTCGTCGTCGCCATGATGATCAATGCCGGCTTCCCCATCTGGCTCGCCATTCTGGTGACGCTGCTGGTCGGTGTTGCCATCGGCATGTTTCATGGCTTCGGCATCGTCAAGATGGGCCTGCCGCCCTTCATCATCACACTGGCGACGCTGACCTCGCTGCGCGGCATCGGCCTTTTGATGACCAACGGCAATTCGATCAACATCAACAGCGACACCTTCACAGCGTTCTCGCGCAGTTCCTTCATCGGCATCCCCAACCTGTTCTGGATGGTGATCCTGGTCGGCATTCCAGCCTATATCTTCCTGCATCACAGCCGCTGGGGCCGGTATCTGTTCTCGGTCGGCTCCAACGCCGAGGCCTCGCGCCTGTCCGGCGTCAATGTCCAGCGAACCATCTACATGGCCTACACGCTGTCCGGCCTCTGCGCGGCTTTCGTCGGCGTGCTGCTGGCCGCCCGCATCGGCATCGGCAACCCGACCCAGGCGGAGGGCTGGGAGCTGCAGGCGATCGCCTCGTCGGTCATCGGCGGCACCTCGCTGTTCGGTGCCGTCGGCTCGGTGCACGGACCGCTGCTTGGCGCCTTTATCCTGGCCACCATCAACAATGGCGCCAACCTGCTCAACGTCAACTCGTTTTGGCAGCGCATCATCACCGGCGCGCTGATCATCATCATCGTCTATTTCGACGGGCTGCGCCGCCGCGGCAAGTAACGACCCCGCAATCAATCGCCGGCCCACACCAATGGGCCGGCGATTTCATGAACGAGACTGGATTGAAGCATGAAAGCCGTCGTCTGCCGCTCGCCCGGCGATCTTGTCCTGGAAGATCGTCCCGCCCCGAGTGCACCACCTCCCGGATGGGCGCTGGTGGCGGTCAGCCATGTCGGCATCTGCGGCACCGACTATCACATCTTCGAGGGCAAGCATCCGTTCCTCGCCTATCCGCGCATCATGGGCCATGAGGTATCGGGTACCGTGGTCGAGACCGGCGAAGGCGTCGAGCTTGCCGTCGGTGAGCCGGTTGTCATCAACCCGTATCTTTCCTGCGGCAAGTGCATCGCCTGCCGGCACGGCAAGCCGAATTGCTGCGTCAGGATCGAGGTGCTCGGCGTGCATCGCGACGGCGCCATGTGCGAACGCATCCTGGTGCCGGCGCAAAATCTCTATCCTGCCAACGGCCTGTCGCTGGCCGACGCCGCCGCCGTCGAGTTCCTGGCCATCGGCGCACATGCCGTGCGGCGGGCCAAGGCGGGAACCGGCGCACGCACACTGGTCATCGGCGCCGGCCCGATCGGGCTCGGCACCGCCATCTTCGCCCGCATCGCCGACCTCGATGTAACACTGCTCGATATGAGCAGCGAAAGGCTCGCCTTCGCCGCGAACGAGCTTGGTTTCCAAACCCTCGACGGCTCGCGCGGCGCGGTGCCCGATCTGGTCAGGGAGGCAACCTCTGGCGAAGGCTTTGATGTGGTCTTCGACGCCACCGGCAATACCCAGTCGGTGCAGTCGGCTTTCGCCCATGTCGCGCATGGCGGAACATTGGTGCTGGTCAGCGTCGTCAAGGACGACATCAGCTTTTCCGATCCGGAATTCCACAAACGCGAAATGACATTGATCGGCAGCCGCAATGCGTTGCGCGCCGACTTCGACCATGTCGCCGCCTCGATCCGCAACGGCGCCGTTCCGCTGGCAAAACTCGTCACCCACCGCACCACGCTTTCCGGCACGCCGCACGATCTGGCCCGCTGGGCTCACGAAAAGTCCGGCCTGATCAAGGCTGTGATCGAGGTGGGGTCATAGCATGGCAGGCGGTGAACTCGGCCCGAATTGACGCGGCCTCGCGCAGATCGACCCCCACTCCGTCTCGGCTTCGCCGAGCCACCTCTCCCCCGATCGACGGGGTAGAGGAAGGTGCGAGCCTATAGCGGCCAACGCTCCTCAACCAGACTCCCTCCTTCTCTCCCACCGCCAGCGGGCTCCTTCCTCTCCCTCCGGAGGGGGGAGAGGTGGCTCGGCGAAGCCGAGACGGAGTGGGGGAAGGCGGTCCTCAAAGGCCAAGCCGCTGACCGGTGAGCGCGACCGAACTGACCTGATATCAGCGCGAGTCAGAAGTCACGGTCTCGTATGAGGCCGCCACTCTCTACAGTGCCGACAGCTTCAACTCCACCCGTTCTGCCGGAAACCTGGATTCGGAAAACTGGATCGGCTGGCCGTCCGGCGTGACGTTGACAGCGACTGTAACCAGCACGATGGCGCCCGGTTGCAGGTCGAGGTCTGCAAGGTCCGCCGCATCGGCGTGGCGCGCCGATAGCACGGTCGATTGCCTGAGATAGTCGTCGATGCCGAACCGGGCGAGCGATGCGGTGATCGAGCCGGTCTCCGCCATCGCGGCATCGATACCGGCAAAGCGCCGGGCATCGAACCAGCCGGCAGCGCGCGACACCGGCCGTCCGTCGGCTTCGCCGCGCGTTTCCAGGCGGATCACATCGGCTCCCTTGGCGAGCCCCAGCCCCTCGGCGACGCGCCGGCTGGCCGGCTCGACCGAGGACCCGAGCAGGACGATATGCCGTTCCGATGTCTGCCCTTGCAGGCCTGTCGAAAAGCGTGTGCGCGCACCGATGGGATAGGACAGCCGCTTGCGCGACAGCACGAAGGTGCCGCGCCCCTGCTCGGCCCGCAGCACCCCTTCCTGCACAAGGGCTGATATGGCGCTGCGCACGGTGTGGCGGTTGACGCCATAGCGCTCAGCGAGTGCCATCTCCGGCGGCAGCGCGGCGCTTTCTGCGAAATCGCCGACGGCGATCGCCTGCAGGATCTTCTCGGCGATCTGCCGCCACAGCGAGACGCCGCTGCGCCGCTCGATGCTGTCCGCTGCCAGCCGCCCGATCATTGATTGCCCCCGGTCTTCAAGTGCTTGTCATCCACCCGTCATGGACTCGCGCTAGATAATAGGTATAATTTGTATAGTTGTCTATATCAATAGATAAATTTGGCGAAGAGGAATGTTGCTGATGCGAGGACAGGAAGCCCGCGACCAGACCGAACGCAAGGCCGTCATGGCAACCCTGGCGCAATCCAGCGGCGACGACATCGTTCGGCTCTGGAACGAGGCCGGACTGCCTTCGGACGCAGAACTGCTGCGCGGCCCCGAGACCGGCCTGGTCACCGTGCGCGGCCGCATCGGCGGTGGCGGCGCGCCCTTCAATGTCGGCGAGGCGACCGTCACCCGCGCCACCGTCCGGCTGCCGTCCGGACAGGTCGGCCATTGCTATGCGCTTGGCCGCGACAAGCAGAAGGCGAAGCTGGCGGCCATCGCCGACGCATTGTGGCAGGACCCCGCCCGCCGCGCCGAGATCGAGACCGGGCTGATAGTGCCTCTGCGGTCGGCCCTGACCACGGCGCATGAACGCCGCCGCGCCGAGACGGCGGCCACGAAGGTGGATTTCTTCACCATGGTTCGCGGAGAAGACTGATGGACATCGCAGCGCAATCGATCGAAGGCGGTTTCGCCGATCCGGTCTTCAATGCCCAGACTGTGTTCCGCGCGGTCATGGACGCAATGGCGCGGCCGGGCAGCGTGCAGCCGCTGCCGGCCTTCGCCCGCCCGCCGGCGCCGCTCTCGGCGACCGCCGGTGCCATAGCGCTGGCGCTTTGCGACAACGACACCCCGCTGTGGCTCGACCCGGTTTTGCAGGCTTCCACCGCCATCAAATCCTGGCTTGGTTTCCATACCGGCGCGCCATTGGCCAACACGCCGGCCGATGCGCATTTTGCGTTGATCGCCACGCCGGCCGAGATGATGGCGCTCGACGGCTTTTCGCAAGGCACACAGGACTACCCTGACCGTTCGACCACGCTGATCCTGAATGTCAGCGATCTCGTCTCCGGCACGCCATTGTTGCTCGAAGGTCCCGGCATCGAAACCAGCGCCACGATTGCACCGGCGCAGATGCCGCGTCATTTCGTCGAGCAGTGGAAGCAGAATATCAAGCGTTTTCCGCGCGGCGTCGACATCATCCTCGCCACCGCTGATGGCATAGCCTGCCTGCCGCGCACGACGCGCATCAAGACGATGGAGGCCTGAGATGTATGTCGCGGTAAAAGGCGGCGAAGCCGCCATTGCCAACGCCCACACCCTGCTTGCCGACCGCCGGCGCGGCGACCGTTCGGTGCCGGCGCTTCGCCTCGACCAGATCGTCGAACAGCTGGCGCTCGGCGTCGACCGGGTGATGAGTGAAGGCTCGCTCTACGACCGGGAATTGGCGGCACTCGCCATCGTCCAGGCGCGCGGCGACATGATCGAGGCAATCTTCCTGGTACGCGCCTATCGCACCACGCTGCCGCGCTTCGGCTACACCAAGCCCATCGACACCGCCATCATGCTGGTCGAGCGGCGCGTGTCGGCGACTTACAAGGACCTGCCCGGCGGCCAGTTGCTTGGGCCTACTTTCGATTACACCCACCGGCTGCTCGATCCCGAGCTTGCCGCCGGCGCCGACGTCGCCGAGCCGCTGCAGCGCGAGACCGAAGCGCAAGCCATGCCGCGCGTCTCGGCGATCCTCGCCCGCGAAGGCCTGATCGAACCGGACGGCGACATGCCGCAGGACCATGTCCCCGGCGACATCACCCGCGAGCCGCTGGAGTTCCCGATGGCGCGCGACATCCGCCTGCAGGCGCTGTCGCGCGGCGACGAGGGATTCCTGCTGGCGCTCGGCTATTCCACGCAGCGCGGCTATGCCCGCAACCATCCCTTTGTCGGCGAAATCCGCATCGGCGAGGTCGAGCTGGAGCTAGACGTGCCCGAACTGCCTTTTGCTGTCCCGCTCGGCACGGTGCGCATCACCGAATGCCAGATGGTCAACCAGTTCAAAGGGTCGGCGAAGGCGCCGCCGCAATTCACCCGCGGCTACGGCCTGGTCTTCGGCCAGAGCGAGCGCAAGGCGATGGCGATGGCGCTCTGCGACCGGGCGCTGCGCGCCAGCGAGTTGGGTGAGGATGTCGTCGTCGCTGCCCAGGATGAGGAGTTCGTCATCTCGCATTCCGACAACGTCCAGGCGACCGGCTTCGTCGAACATCTGAAGCTGCCGCACTATGTCGACTTCCAGGCCGAACTCGACCTGGTGCGCCGCATGCGCGCCGAATACGACGCCCGCGAAAACCCAGCGAAGGTCGAAGAGAAAAGGGAGGCCGCGGAATGACCGCTCAACCGACAGACATCGCCACCTACAACTTCGCCTATCTCGACGAGCAGACCAAGCGGATGATCCGCCGCGCCATCCTCAAGGGCATCGCCATCCCCGCCTATCAGGTGCCGTTCGCCTCGCGCGAAATGCCGATGCCCTATGGCTGGGGCACCGGCGGCGTGCAGGTCACCGCTTCGATCATCGGTCCCGACGATGTGCTGAAGGTGATCGACCAGGGCGCCGACGACACCACCAATGCCGTCTCGATCCGCGCCTTCTTCAAGAAGGTCGCCAATGTCGCGGTGACCACCGACACAGCCAGCGCCACCATCATCCAGACCCGCCACCGCATCCCCGAGCATCCGCTGACGGCGGGCCAGGTACTGGTCTATCAGGTGCCTATCCCCGAGCCGCTGCGCTTCCTTGAACCGCGAGAAACCGAAACGCGCAAGATGCATGCGCTGGAGGAATACGGCCTCATGCATGTCAAGCTCTATGAGGACATCGCCAAGCACGGTCGCATCGCCACCACCTATGCCTATCCGGTCAAGGTCGAGGGCCGTTACGTGATGGACCCATCACCAACGCCTAAGTTCGACAATCCCAAGATGCACCGCTCGCCGGCCCTGCAGCTGTTCGGCGCCGGCCGCGAAAAGCGCATCTATGCGGTGCCGCCCTTCACCGAAGTGGTCAGCCTCGACTTCGAGGATCATCCGTTCGAGGTGCAGACCTTCGACCAGCCCTGCGCGCTGTGCGCGGCCGAGAATGTCTATCTCGACGAGGTTATCCTCGACGACCATGGCGGCCACATGTTCGTCTGCTCCGACACCGACCACTGCGAGAAGCGGCGCAACGCCCTTACCTCCCCCTTGTGGGGAGGTCGCGCCGAAGGCGCGGGTGAGGGGCTTGACCAATCTACGCTCCACTCAACCCCCACCCCGGCGCTGCGCGCCGACCCTCCCCACAAGGGGGAGGGTAAGGAGAAGCAATGACCGACGAACCGCTGCTGCGCGTCTCGGCGCTGTCCAAATTCTACGGCTCGCGCGTCGGCTGCGACAACGTCTCCTTCGACCTGTGGCCGGGCGAGGTCCTGGCTGTCGTCGGCGAGTCCGGCTCCGGCAAGACGACGCTGCTCAACTGCCTGTCGACACGGCTGCTGCCGAGCTCCGGGACCGCCAGCTACCGCATGCGCGACGGCCAGTTCCGCGAGCTCTACCGCATGAGCGAGGCCGAGCGCCGCTTCCTGATGCGCACCGACTGGGGTTTCGTCCATCAGAACCCCGCCGACGGCCTGCGCATGACGGTGTCGGCCGGCGCCAATGTCGGCGAGCGGCTGATGGCTGTCGGCGAACGCCACTACGGCAGGATCCGCGCCACCGCCGTCGACTGGCTTTCGCGCGTCGAGATCGACGAGGACCGCATCGACGACGAGCCGCGCGCCTTCTCCGGCGGCATGCGCCAGCGCCTGCAGATCGCCCGCAATCTCGTCACCGGCCCACGGCTGGTGTTCATGGATGAGCCTACCGGCGGCCTCGATGTCTCGGTTCAGGCACGCCTGCTCGACCTGCTGCGCGGTCTGGTCACCGATCTCGGCCTGGCGGCCATCGTCGTCACCCACGACCTCGCGGTGGCACGGCTGTTGTCGCAGCGCATGATGGTGATGAAGGACGGCCGCGTCGTCGAAAGCGGTCTCACCGACCGCGTGCTCGACGACCCGCGCGCGCCTTACACGCAGTTGCTCGTTTCCTCGATTCTACAGGTTTGACGATGAAGTCTCAAAGTGCGTGTTCGCGAAACCTTGGCGCGAGGCACCCCCCTCTGGCCTGCCGGCCATCTCCCCCTCAAGGGGGGAGATTGGCTGTCATTTCCGGTTTCGCCACTCTCCAACATTGCAGAACAGGCGCGACGAAAAGGCTGCCAATCTCCCCCCTTGAGGGGGAGATGCCTGGCAAGGCAGAGGGGGGTGCTGGCCCGCAAGCGAACGATGATCGGAGGGCCTTCTGATGGCCACCCCTCTTGTTGTCTCGGACGTCGCCAAGAGCTTCACCATGCATCTGCGCGACGGCATTAAACTGCCTGTCGTCGCCGGAGTCTCGTTCTCGATCAGGGCCGGCGAATGCACCGTGCTTGGCGGCCCATCCGGTGCCGGCAAGAGCTCGATCCTCAAGATGCTCTACGGCAACTATGCCGTCGATGAAGGCCAGATCATCGTCACGCACGATGACGGGCTGATCGACCTTGCCACCGCCAGCCCGCGCACCGTGCTTGCCGTGCGCCGTCAAACGATCGGCTATGTCAGCCAGTTCCTGCGCACCGTGCCGCGCGTCTCGGCGCTCGATGTCGTCGCCGAACCGCTGGTCGAACGCGGCGAGGACCGCGAGGTTGCTCGCGGCAAGGCACGTGCTCTGCTGGCGCAGCTCAACCTCCCGGAGAAACTTTGGGCATTGCCGCCGGCGACCTTCTCCGGCGGCGAGCAGCAGCGCGTCAACATCGCGCGCGGCTTCATCACCGAGCACCCGATCCTGCTGCTCGACGAGCCGACCGCTTCGCTCGATGCCAGGAACCGCGACGTCGTGATCGAACTCATCGCCGCCAAGAAGGTTGCTGATGTCGCCCTGCTTGGCATCTTCCACGACCACGACGTGCGCGAGGCGGTTGCCGACCGCATCATCGACGTCACCGCTTTCGCTCCCGGAAAAGTCGCCGCATGACCAGGAAATTATCGGAGAAACCGTTGATCCACCCGACGGCGGACGTGCAGAACTCCACCCTCGGCCGCTGGACCGAGATCGCCGACCGCAGCCGGGTGTTGGAGAGTGAACTCGGCGACTATTCCTACATGATGCAGGATTGCGCTGTCTGGTGCGCCACGATCGGCAAGTTTTCCAACATCGCGGCAAGCGTGCGCATCAACGCCACCAACCACCCGACCTGGCGGCCGACGCTGCACCATTTCACCTATCGCGCTTCGGACTATTGGGACGATGCCGAGCATGAGAGCGAGTTTTTCGCCCAGCGCCGCGCCAGGCGCGTCACCGTCGGCCACGACACCTGGCTCGGCCATGGCTCGACTATCCTGCCCGGCGTCACAGTCGGCGATGGCGCCGCGGTCGGTGCCGGCGCTGTCGTCTCGAAGGATGTCACCCCCTACACCATCGTCGCCGGCGTGCCGGCAAAACCGATCCGCGAGCGCTTCGACCGCCGTACGGCCGAACGTTATCAGGCGCTTGCCTGGTGGGACTGGGACCATGCCAGGCTGCGCGCTAGTTTGGAGGATTTCCGGGAACTGTCCGCTGAAGCGTTTTTGGAGAAGTATGGTTGACGCGAATGGTGTTTTCATCGAACTAATAATCACCCAACCCAGTGCGATGGAGCAAATGTGACCTTTATTGTCGTAATACCTCTTTTCATTGGACTGGGGTTGGTCGCGTTGGGAATTTTGGTGATTAAGCTTGGATTTAAGCGTTGGAGGCAATCCGACGTTGGCTCTTCAATAACGTTGATGATATTGGGTTGTGTTTTGTTCACGGCGGCGATAGCCCCACTCTATATGCTGTGGGTCCTTGCGCAACTTACCGGTAAGCCGGGCTGACAGGCTAAGGCTAGCAAAGCAAGACAATTCGGGAAGCAAGGGTAGACCAGCGTCATCACATTGCAATAGATGGGCACGATACGTTTTATCGACCAGTGTCGCTTGTGTTGGCATGCCTTGTTCGCGGCTCGCTATATGCTTTTGAAACATTCGACAATTTCACATCCTTGACACATGACTCGGACACGAGGCCATCTCCCTCCACAGGCGATCGCAGTGCCTCATTCCATCAGACCCTCGCTCGCCGGCTTTTTCGAAGGCACCAACCCCAAGCCTCCGGTGCATCTCGGCACCCGCTACGATACATCTGGCAATTTCCTGCCCGAGCCGGGCAACACGGTCGTCAGCCATCTCGTGAACAGTTCGGCTTCCGAAGCGGTGGCCATCGACGTGCGCGACCGGATGCTAGCGATGCAAGACGCCGGCCGGCTCGCCTTCACGCCCGTCTCCAGCCTGCACATGACGCTGTTCCAGGGCATCATCGAATTTCGCCGCCGACTGCCCTACTGGCCGCAGGACGTTCCCCTCGACACCAGCATCGACGCCATGACCCGCCTCTATCTGGAGCGGCTGAAGGACTTCGAGGGCTTTGGCCCATTCAACATCAAGGTCGTCGAAGTTCTGCCGACCGGCCTCACCGTTGCCGGCGCGACCGACGACGATTCGCGCATCATGCGCGCCTGGCGCGACGAACTGGCCGTGCCGTTCGGTTACCGGCATCCCGATCACGATACCTACGTCTTCCACATCACCTTCGCCTACCAGATCCAGCGTCTTGCCGACGATCGGGCCGCCGCATGGCAGGACCTGTTCGACGATTGCCTGGCACTCTTCGAGCAGCAGGCTCCCATAGTCGAAATCAAGGCGCCGGCCTTCTGCAGCTTCAGGGACATGGAGCACTTCGAGGACCTGCTGGTCCTGGGCCGACCGTAACTCCACGCCTGTGGAGCGTAACAAAACTGACATTATCGCGACACGGCAGGTTCATGTGGCTGCGTTAGGCGAGAGCCTGACGATCAATGGTCCGGACTGGAACCTGCCCCATGCCAGCAACCTCTGCCACGCTCGAAATCCGCGGTGTCACCCGACGATTTGGCAAGAACACCGCCGTCAGCGACATCAACATCGCGATCCCGCAGGGTCAGATGGTTGGCATTATCGGCCGTTCCGGTGCCGGCAAATCGACCCTTCTTCGCATGATCAACCGCCTCATCGATCCCAGCCAGGGGTCGATTTTTTTTGATGGCGCCGAGGTCTCCCAGTTGAGCGGCTCGCCGCTGCGGCGCTGGCAGCGCGATTGCGCCATGATCTTCCAGCAGTTCAACCTGGTGCCGCGCCTCGACGTGCTGACCAACGTGCTGCTCGGCAAGCTGAACCACCGTTCGACCATGTCAAACCTGTTCGGCATGTTCTCCCGCGCCGAATGCGCCGAGGCGGTCGCCGCCTTGGAGCGGCTCGACATCGCCCGTACAGCACTTCAGCCCGCCGGCACCTTGTCGGGTGGACAGCAGCAGCGTGTCGCCATTGCCCGTGCCATGATGCAGCAGCCCAGGGTGATCCTCGCCGACGAGCCGATCGCTTCGCTCGACCCGCTCAACGCCAAGGTGGTGATGGATTCGCTACAGGACATCAATTTGCGCGAAGGCATCACAGTCGTCACCAATCTGCACACGCTGGATACCGCCCGCACCTATTGCAACCGCATTATCGGCATGGCCGCCGGCAAGGTCGTCTTCGACGGCCCACCGGAAGAGCTCAACCGCGAGGCCGTGCGCCTCGTCTATGGCGCCGACAGCAATGGCCAGGAAATCTCAGAGGCCATCACCTCGACCAGCGTTGCCTTCAGCCGAAAGATCGCCGCATCCGCCGGACCGCTCGAACCCGCATTCCCGGGATACTGAGAGCGGTTGGGATCGCCAGCCCACGTCAAGGGCGCCAGTCAAACTCAAGAACGCTGCCGGCGCGGGGCCGGAACCTACAGGAGAGATAACAGATGTTCAGAAAGATGGTTTTCTGCGCCGTTTCGGTGCTCGCCATGGCGACCAGCATGGCCCACGCGGCCGATATGAAAGAATTTCGCGTCGGCATCCTCGGCGGCGAAAACGAAACCGACCGGCTGCGCAACTACCAGTGCCTCGCCGACCATCTGAAGGCCGAATTCGGCTTCGAAAAGGTCTCGCTGTTCCCCGCCGCCGACTATGACGGCGTCATCCAGGGCCTGCTCGGCGGCACGCTCGACTTCGCCGAACTCGGCGCTTCCGGTTATGCCAGCGTCGCTCTCAAGGACCCGAAGGCGGTCACCCCGATCCTCACCACCCAGCAGACCGACGGCGCCACCGGCTACTATTCGATCGGCCTGGCGCTGAAATCCTCCGGCATCACCGACATCAAGTCGGCCAAGGGCAAGAAGCTCGGCTACGCCGATCCGGATTCGACCTCCGGCTATCTGATCCCGCTGACCCAGATCCCGAAGGACACCGGCGCTTCGAACGAAACCTTCTTCGCTTCGACCCAGTTCAACGGCGGCCACGAGAACAACGTCCTGGCCGTGCGTGACGGCAAGGTCGACGTGGCGGTGGACGATTCCTCCGGCATCGGCGACTTCAAGGACGGCTACACCTCCGGCACCTTCCACAAGGAAGTCGCCAAGGGCGCGGTCGACCCCAACGACTTCGTCGAAGTCTGGCGCTCGGGCCTGATCCCGAACGGCCCGCTGGTCGTGCGCACCGCGCTGGGCGACGACATGACCGCCAAGCTCGCCGACTTCTTCACGCAGTTGCCCAAGAAGGACAAGGCTTGCTTCGAAGGCGTCGAAGGCGGCGATTTTACCGGCTACGTCCCGGTGAAGGCAGACTTCTACAACGTCATCGTCGAAGCCCGTAAGGCAGCCATCGGCGGCTAATGGCGAAATCAAAAAGGGCGGTGTTCAAAACACCGCCCTTTTTGCATCTCCGATCATGACCCATTCCGTGACAGTCCCTTCCGGCGCCACTCACCAGATGGCCGACGCCTGGCGTCGCCAGACGTCCTTGCGCCGGCTCTACACCGCCATCGGCGTCGGCCTGCTCGTTGTCGCGCTCGGCGGCACCATGTGGTTCGCCGACGAGGCCAATGCCGGGCATTTCTTCGACCGGCTGCCACATTTGCTGGATTTCCTGAGCTGGCTCGTCCCCAAGGACTGGAACGATGTCTGGCGAGCGATGTTCGACATCGCTTCCCCACATGACACCGGTACCCAGGAATTCAACTTTCCGCTTGGCCGCGCCTATGTTTGGGGCAGCTTCTATATCCCTGAATATTTCGAACTGATGCTGACCACGCTCAACGTGGCGCTGGTCTCTACCTTCATTGGCTTCGTCTTTGCCGTGCCGTTTTCCTTCATCGCGGCGCGCAATCTGACGCCGCATCCGGTGCTGCGGCTGATCGTCAAGCGCTTCATGGAACTGCTGCGCGCCTTTCCCGAGATCGTCATCGCCGGCCTGTTCGCGGCCATTGTCTCGATCGGCCCGATCGCCGCCATTATCGCCATCGGCCTGCATTCGATCGGCGCGCTGGGCAAGCTGTTCTACGAGATCAACGAGAACATCGACATGCGCGCCGAGGAAGGCCTGCGAGCAGTCGGCGCCAACTGGCTCGAGCGGGTGCGCTTTGCCGGTCTGCCGCAGGTGCTGCCCAACTTCATGTCCTACACACTGCTGCGCGTTGAAATAAATGTCCGCATTTCCACCATCATGGGCGCGGTCGGCGGCGGTGGCATCGGCGAGGAACTGAAGCTGTCGATATCGCGCGGCTTCGGCGCCAAGACGATAGCCCTGGTGCTGCTCCTGTTCACGACGATCTTCATCGTCGACCAGTTTTCCGCCTGGCTGCGCCGCAAGCTGGTCGGCGAGCAGGCTTTTGCTATGAGCCCGTGAATGACGACGATGACCGCCGATGAAATCCAGTCGATCGAGGAACGCTTTCCGCAGGTGTTCAAGCGGCCGTTCCAAAAACGCTTCGGGCCGCTGCTGTTGCTTGGCGGCACACTTGTCTACCTCCTTTACGCGCTGTGGTTCTTCAATCTGCCGCAGGTCATGCGGGAATCGCACTGGGAGCGCCTGCCGCTGTTTCTGACCCAGTGGATCAGCTACGACGTGCAGCCGATCTTCCGTCTCGATGAGCCGCAGATCACCGCCAAATATCCACGCTTCTCGGTGCTCGGCCCGAATCCAAATCCGGACTGGGTCAAGACCAATGCCGATGGTTCGGTGACGATCCTGATCGACGGCACCACCAAGTCGATCACCTTCAACAAGACCCAAGCGACGGTCATTGCCGACGGCGAAACCGTGCTTGTCGCGCTAGGCAGCGGCAAGCCGCTGATCTCCGGATCGGTTCCCGGCTGGATCACCGCGCATGAGGATGAGGTCGTCGCCGACATGGGCTTTGCCGGCGAGGCCCGCGTCGCTGTTGATCGCGTCAGGATACGCAAGCGTTTTCTCGGCTGGGCAAACTTCGTCTTCGACACGCGCTCGCCGTTCTTCGGCAAGTCGGCAGGCGAAGTCACCTCGCTGATCGTCTCAGGGCCGGAACTCAAGCCGGGCACGTCCAACCTGGCTCTGGCCGGCGACAACATCTGGAACAACGCCCAGTGGCAGCATGGCGATGTCTGGACGAAACTGTTGCAGACCATCGTCATGGCTTTTCTCGGCACCATGCTTGGCGGCATCGTCGCTTTTCCGCTGGCCTTCTTCGCCGCCCGCAACATCACGCCCAGCCGGCTGGTCAACCAGGTGCTCAAGCGCTTCTTCGACTTCATGCGCTCCATCGACATGCTGATCTGGGCGCTGTTCTTCACCCGCGCCTTCGGACCTGGACCACTGGCGGGCAGTGCAGCCATCTTCTTCACCGAGATCGGCACGCTCGGCAAAACCTATTCCGAGGCGCTTGAGAACATCGACGACAAACCGCGCGAGGGCGTCGTCTCGACCGGCGCCAACGGCCTTCTGGTGCAGCGCTACGGCGTGCTGCCGGAAGTGGTTCCGGTGTTCATCAGCCAGACGCTCTACCAGTGGGAATCCAACACCCGTGGCGCGACCATTATCGGGGCCGTCGGTGCCGGTGGCATCGGCCTGAAACTGTGGGAAGCGATGCGCACCAACTCCAACTGGGCCAATGTCTTCTACATGGTGCTGCTGATCCTGCTCGTCGTCTTCATCTTCGACAACATATCCAATTTCCTGCGCCGCCGGCTGAGCCAGACCATCCACGACTACAACAGGCTTCAGGCCGAGCAGGGTTAGCCTTGTGACGCAGAAGCGCAAGCATCGTCTCGCCCGGCGCCAAAGGGTCGACCCCCACACCCTCCAGCAGCGCGCGACACCTCTCCCCCGATCGACGGGGTAGAGGAAGGGCGCAAGGCAGTCCGAGTCGGCACCCGTCCTCCAAGGCGCGAGGCATTCTTCTTTTCCCCGCGCCACCATGCTTTCTTTCCTCCCCCTCGAGGGCAGGGGAATCGCATATGAGTAAGAGTAAGTCTTGCGTTGAGTGGAAAGGTTGATTCTTTAGGGGCCTTCTCTTTGAAGAGGAGACCCAATGCCGTTTCTGCTTTCGATTTTGCGTGAAATTCGGGATCCGCGTGACATCAACGCGCGTCATGATCTGGCGGAGCTTCTGTTCTTGGCTCTGCTTGCGACCCTGTGTGGGGCCAAGAGCTGTGTTGACATTGCCGATTTTGTTGAGGGGCGGGAAGACGAGCTGAGAGAGATCGTGGCGCTGGAGCATGGTTGCCCGAGCCACGACACGTTCAGCCGGGTGTTTCGACTTCTCGATGCCGATGAGCTTTCGCGCAGCTTTGCCGCTTTCATGGCAGCGCTGCGACAAACGCTCGGGCCTTCGCCGCGCGGCGTGGTGGCGGTCGACGGCAAATCGCTGCGGCGCGGCTACACTAAGGGTCGGGTCTTTATGCCGCCTTTGATGGTGAGCGTGTGGGACGCCGAGACGAGGCTGTCGATTGCCGCTGCCCGCGCGCCCGAGGGCGACGAGGTCACAGCCACGCTGGATCTTCTGAAGAGCTTGGATTTGAAGGGCTGCACGGTGACGGCGGATGCGCTGCACTGCCGTCCCGACACCGCCAAGGCGCTGATCGGCAAGAAGGCGCATTATGCGCTGGGGCTGAAAGGCAATCGTCCCAAGCTGTTCGCCGCGGCGGAGCGAAGCTTCGCCGCAGCTGCCGAGATCGCCTTCTTCGAGACCAGCGAAAGCGCGCATGGCCGCACCGAAACGCGAAGAGCCTCGGTCCTGCCGCTCAAACGGCTGCTCGATCCGCCGGCCTTTCCCGGCCTCAAGGCGATCGGCCGCATCGAGGCCTCGCGCAGCGTGGCAGGCGGCAAACCCACCACCTCGGTCCGCTATGTCGCGCTTTCCAAAGTGCTCATGCCCAAAAGACTGGCCGAGACCGTCAGAGCACATTGGACCATCGAGAACCAGTTGCACTGGAGCCTCGATGTCGTCTTCCATGAGGACGATGCCCGCACCCGCAAGGATAACGGGCCGCAAAACCTGGCCATCATCAGACGCCTCGCCCAAAACATCTTGCAAGCCCATCCTCTCGACAAACCCATCGCCAGCAAGATGCGAAGAGCCAGATGGAACAGAGACTTCCTCTTCCAGCTCTTTACTCATATGCGATAGCCCTGCCCACGAGGGGGAGATCAGCCTCACCCCTGCGACGGCGTGAACCTTGCCACCAGTGTGTGGCTCTCGGCCGCATAGGTGAAGCGCACATGGGTGACCGGATGTTCGGCGCTCCATGTCCGCCGTTCGACCACCAGGCATGGTGCGCCGGCTGCGATATCGAGCGCCGCCGCGATAAGCCTGTCGGCGGCGACAGCGCGTATCCGGTGCTCGGCTTCGCTCCACGGCACACGGCCGATCAGCCATGGCCCTGGCGCGATGGCGAGAAATTCCTCGTCGGCTGCTTCAGGCACGGCGGCAAGGTTGATCACCCGCTGTTCATGCGCGAATGGCCGCTCGCCAGCGAAATGCCCACACTCCAGCGCCAGCACCGGCCCGGCCACGCCCAGCTCCAGCAGTGCGCGATCCTCGGCGCTGCTGCGCCTTTTGTGTCGAGCGACGCGCTCGTAGCGGTAGGCCAGGCCGAGCGCCTCGACCTCGATCCGGATGTCGTGGATTTCCAGCACCGCCGCCTGCGACTGCGGCCGGCGGACGAAACTGCCGGAACGACGCCGGCGTTCGATCAGTCCCGCCTTGGCAAGCTGCGACAGCGCCTTGTTCACCGTCATGCGCGAGCAATTGTATTGCGCGCTGAGTTCGTGCTCGAAGGGAATGCGATGGCCGGGTGCCCAAGCACCGGACATGATGCGTTCGCTGATGTCGGACAGGATGCGCTGGTGCAGCGAGATGCCACCTTCCGCATCCGCAATCTCGACAATGCTCATGCTGAAAGCGCCGTCATGACGCTGCGAAACCGCTCAGCGATGGCCTCGCGCTTGACATGCCTACCGTCGTTGACCTGCTTCTGGCCATACACCCAGACGCAGTCGACCTTGCTGCCATTGGCGAAGATCCAGGCATCGAGGATCGCGTCGCCGCTCTTGCCGGCCAGCGAGGGATTGCTGGCGTCGAGCGAGACGAGATCGGCGGAAGCGCCGGCGGCGATCGCCGAGGCGCCGGCGCCAAGGGCGACGCTGCCGCCGTCAAGCGCGGCGTCGAACAGCGCGCGGCCGGTCGAGCCGCCCGCGACCGCTAGCACATTGCGGGCGCGGTGAGCGAGGCGCTGCGAATATTCGAGCTGGCGCAATTCGTCGGGCAGGCCGATCAGCACGTTGGAATCGGAGCCGACACCGAAGCGACCGCCATGCTCTGTGAACAGCGGCGCTGCAAAAGTGCCGTCGCCAAGATTGGCCTCGGTGATCGGGCAGAGGCCGGCGATGGCGCCGCTCTTTGCCATGCCGATCGTTTCCGCTTCGGTCATGTGGGTGGCGTGGATCAGGCACCAGCGCTGATCGACTTTCGCATGGCCAAGCAGAAATTCGACCGGCCGCGCGCCCGACCAGGCAAGGCAGTCCTCGACTTCTTTCACCTGCTCGGCGACGTGGATGTGGATCGGCCCGTCCGGTGCAATCGCTGCTACCGCATTGAGTTCTTCCGGTGTCGCCGCGCGCAAGCTGTGCGGAGCAACGCCGACAACGGCTTGATTCAAAGTGCGAACCGTTTCGCGGCTTTTCTCAACAATCCGGGAGAACCGATTCACATCGTTGATGAATCGTCGCTGGCCTTCGTTCGGAGCCGCACCGCCGAAAGACGAGTGCGCATAAAATACCGGCAGCAGCGTCAGGCCGATACCTGTTTCGCCGGCCGCGGCCGCGATGCGCTCGGCCATCTCGGCGAGATTGGCGTAGGGTTTTCCATCGCGGTCGTGATGCAGATAGTGAAATTCACCGACGCGCGAAAATCCGGCCTCCAGCATCTCGACATAAAGTTGTGCTGCAACCGCCTCGACCTGATCGGGCGTCATCGACAGGGCGAAGCGGTACATCACCTCGCGCCAGCTCCAGAAACTGTCGGCGGAGGGGCCGCGAAGTTCGGCAAGACCGGCCATGCCGCGCTGGAAAGCGTGGCTGTGCAGGTTGGGCATACCGGGCAGCAGGATCGCGTGGCGTTCGTCGCCGGCTGCCGCTGCGGCGCCAGGTTCGACGGCCGTGATGCGTCCATTGGCCAAGGTGAGCCGCACATTGTCGTGCCAGCCATTGGGGAGGAGCGCCTGTTCCGCGAAGATATCAGTCACTTTTCTCTCCGGTTCTCTGTCTCTCATGCGATGATGGCACTTGCGGTGCGTTTCAATATGTATATACATAATCGTCACCAATTGAAACGGAAAAGATGATGGCTGCAGAGAGTGAAAGCCGGGCAGGGGCGGTTCGCATCTGGCGCAATGCACGCTTGGCGACGTTGGCCGAAAACGCGGCCGGACTAGGCGTCGTCGAACATGGCGCGATCGCTGCGCGTGACGGCCGCATTGTCTATGCCGGTCCCGAATCGGAGATGCCCACAGCATTTGCCAAGGGTGCCGAGACAATCGATTGCGAGGGCCGCTGGATCACGCCTGGCCTGATCGATTGCCACACCCATCTGGTCCATGCCGGCAACCGCGCCAACGAGTTCGAGATGCGGCTGGCCGGTGCCACCTATGAAGAAGTCGCCAGGGCCGGCGGCGGCATCGTCTCCTCGGTCAAGTCGCTGCGCGCCGCCAGCGAGAGCGAGTTGGTCGCGCAATCGCTGCCCCGCCTCGATGCGCTGATCGCCGAAGGCGTAACGTCGGTGGAAGTAAAGTCGGGCTACGGGCTCGACCTCGAAAACGAGCAGAAATCGTTGCGTGCCGCACGCCGGCTGGGCGGTGAGCGGCCGGTGACGATTCGCACGACCTTCCTCGGCGCCCATGCGCTGCCGCCGGAAGCCAAGGGCGACAAGGACGCCTTTATCGATCTGGTCGCCAAAGGGATTCTTCCGGCGGTTGCCGCCGAGGGATTGGCCGACGCCGTCGACGGCTTTTGCGAGGGCATCGCCTTTTCACCGGAGCAGATGGCGCGCGTCTTCGATGCCGCCAAGGCCGCCGGCCTGCCGGTCAAACTCCATGCCGACCAGCTGTCCAACCTGCATGGCGCCGAACTCGCTGCCCGCTATGGCGCGCTGTCGGCCGATCATCTCGAATACACCGATGAGGCGGGTGCGGCGGCGATGGCCAAGGCGGGAACGGTGGCGACGATCCTGCCCGGCGCCTACTACTTCATTCGCGAAACTAAGAAGCCGCCGATCGGCCTGTTTCGCCAGCACGGCGTCAAGATGGCTGTCGCCACCGACAACAATCCCGGCACTTCGCCGCTGACCTCGCTGCTTTTGACCATGAACATGGCCGCGACCCTGTTCGGCCTGACCGTCGACGAATGCCTCGCCGGCGTCACCCGCGAGGCAGCCCGCGCGCTTGGTCTGCTGGGTGAAACCGGCACGCTTGAAGTCGGAAAATCCGCCGACCTGGCGATCTGGGACATCGAGCGCCCCGCTGAACTCGTCTACCGCATGGGCTTCAACCCGCTGCATGCCCGCATCTGGAGAGGACAATGACCGAACTGACCCTGAAGCCCGGCAATGCGACGCTGGCCGACTGGCGCGCCATCTACCGTGGCGCCGTGCCGAAGCTGGACGATGCCTGCCGGCCGAAAATCAAGGCGAGCGCCGAGGCTGTCGCCAGGATCGTCGCCAAGGGCGAGCCGGTCTATGGCATCAACACCGGCTTCGGCAAACTGGCCAGCGTCCGCATTCCGGCTGACGATCTCGAGACCTTGCAGCGCAACATCGTGCTGTCGCACGCCGCCGGCGTCGGCGAGCCGATGCCATCAGCCGTCTGCCGGCTGATGATGGCGCTGAAGCTGGCCAGCCTGGCGCAGGGCGCCTCCGGCGTGCGGCCGCAGACCATCGAATTGCTGGAAGCGATGCTGGCCAACGACGTCATCCCTGTGGTGCCGGCGCAAGGCTCCGTCGGCGCCTCCGGCGACCTTGCCCCGCTGTCGCACATGACGGCGGTGATGATCGGCGTTGGCGAATGCTTCACCCCGCATGGCCGCTTCCCGGCCAAGGTCGCCTTTGTCTCGCATGGGCTGGAGCCGGTGACATTGGGCGCCAAGGAAGGTCTGGCGCTGCTCAATGGCACTCAGTTTTCGACGGCCTATGCGCTGGCCGCGCTGTTCGAAGCCGAGGTGCTCTACCAGTCGGCGCTGGTCGCCGGCGCTTTGTCGACCGACGCGGCAAAAGGCTCTGACGCCCCCTTCGACCCACGCATCCATGTGCTGAGAAAGCATCGCGGCCAGATCGAAACGGCGGACGCGCTGCGCAATCTGATGGCCGGCAGCGCCATCCGTGAATCGCACCGGGTGGGCGACGAACGCGTGCAGGATCCGTATTGCTTGCGCTGCCAGCCGCAGGTCATGGGCGCGGCACTCACCGTCCTGCGCCAGGCGGCCGACTCGCTGGGCACCGAGGCCAATGGCGTCACGGACAATCCGCTGATCTTCGCCGAGGATGACACCGCACTTTCCGGCGGCAATTTTCACGCCGAGCCGGTGGCCTTCGCCGCCGACATGATCGCGCTCGCCGTTTGCGAAATCGGTTCTTTGTCGGAACGCCGCATTGCCATGCTGGTCGACCCGGCATTGTCGGGCATGCCGGCCTTCCTGACGCCGAAGCCCGGCCTGAACTCCGGCTTCATGATCCCGCAGGTGACAGCGGCGGCGCTCGTTTCGGAGAACAAGCAGAAAGCCTATCCGGCCAGCGTCGATTCCATTCCCACTTCGGCCAACCAGGAAGACCACGTTTCGATGGCCGCGCATGGCGCGCGCCGGCTGATCGGCATGGTCGAGAATGCAACTGCGGTGATCGGCATCGAATTGCTCGCCGCCGCGCAAGGCTGCGACTTCCATGCGCCGCTGGCGTCGAGCGATGCCTTGGAAGCGGTGCGCAAGCTGGTCCGGGCCGAGGTGCCGCATCTCGACAATGACCGGCATTTCCATCCCGACATGGAAAAGGCCATCGCCATGGTGCGCAGCGGCGCGACCATCAAGGCCGCCGGCGCGATAATGCTGCCGTCGATTTCTGGAGCGGCATGATGGCAGGCACGCCCTGGCTTACCGTCACGCCCGGCACGGCCCCGTTGCTGGTGTCGATCCCGCACACCGGCATCGATCTCGCCGGCCTCGAGAACCGGCTGGTGTCGCCGTGGCTCGGCCGCCGCGATTGCGACTGGTGGATCGACAAGCTCTATGATTTCGCCGGCAGCCTGGGGGCAACTGTCGTGCATACGGCGATCTCGCGCACCGTCATCGACGTCAACCGCGATCCCTCCGGCGCCTCGCTTTACCCCGGTCAGGCGACGACCGGCCTCTGCCCGACCGAAACCTTCGATGGCGATCCGCTCTACCGCGAGGGCGAAGAACCGGGGCCGTCGGAGATCGACGAGCGCCGCGAAAAATTCTTCGTGCCCTATCATGCCGCCCTGCAGGCCGAGATCGACCGGCTGCGTGGCCTGCACGAAAAGATCGTCATCTACGACTGCCACTCGATCCGCTCGGTGCTGCCGCGCCTGTTCGAGGGCACGCTGCCGGTGTTCAATCTCGGCACCAATGACGGCAAGAGCGCCGATCCGGCGTTGCAGGCGATGGTCGGCCGGATCATGGCCGAAACCGGCGAAACCTTCGTCGTCAACGGCCGCTTCAAGGGCGGCTGGATCACGCGCCATTTCGGCCAGCCGCACCAGGGCGTCCATGCGCTACAGATGGAACTCTCCAATCGCGGCTACATGCGCGAGCCCGAGGGCAAGGGCGTGCCCGGCAATTGGCCGGTGCCCTACGATGCCGAGTTCGCAGCACCGATCCGCGCCACGCTGCGGAAAATCCTCGAGACCGCGACGTCTTGGGCGCAGGCCTGACATTCGATCCTTTTATGGAGTGACGCCATGAACAATCCTCGCCACAACATCCGTGAAGTCCGCAGCCCGCGCGGCAGCGAAATCAGCGCCCGCTCCTGGCTGACGGAAGCGCCGCTGCGCATGTTGATGAACAATCTCGACCCGGATGTCGCCGAAAACCCCAACGAGCTGGTTGTTTATGGCGGCATCGGCCGGGCGGCACGCACCTGGAACGACTTTGACCGCATCGTCGCCTCGTTGAGGACGCTGGCCGATGACGAGACTTTGCTGGTCCAGTCGGGCAAGCCGGTGGGGGTCTTTCGCACCCATCCCGATGCGCCGCGCGTGCTGATCGCCAACTCCAACCTGGTGCCGCATTGGGCGACCTGGGAAAAGTTCAACGAGCTCGATAAGAAAGGCCTCATGATGTACGGCCAGATGACGGCCGGCTCGTGGATCTACATCGGCACGCAAGGCATCGTGCAGGGCACTTACGAGACTTTCGTCGAAGCCGGTCGCCAGCACTATGGCGGCAAACTCCGGGGAAAATGGATCCTGACCGGCGGGCTCGGCGGCATGGGCGGTGCCCAGCCGCTCGCCGCTGTCATGGCCGGCGCCTGCTGCCTGGCCATCGAATGCAATCCGGACTCGATCGATTTCCGCCTGCGCACCCGCTACGTCGACGAGAAGGCCGAGACACTCGATGAAGCGATGGAGATGATCGAGCGCTGGACCAGGGCCGGCGAGGCGAAGTCGGTCGGCCTGCTCGGCAATACGGCCGAGATCGTCCCGGAAATGTTCAGGCGCGGCATCCGCCCCGATATGGTCACCGACCAGACCTCGGCTCATGACCCCATCAACGGCTATCTGCCGAAGGGCTGGACGATGGCCGAATGGCGCGAGAAGCGCGTCAGCGACCCCAAGGCGGTCGAGAAGGCGGCTCGCGCGTCGATGCGCGAACATGTCGAGGCGATGGTGGCGTTCTGGAACGCCGGTGTGCCGACGCTCGACTATGGCAACAACATCCGCCAGGTGGCCAAGGAAGAGGGGTTCGAGAACGCTTTCGCCTTCCCCGGTTTCGTGCCGGCCTATATCCGTCCGCTGTTTTGCCGCGGCATTGGCCCGTTCCGCTGGGTGGCCCTGTCGGGCGATCCGGAGGATATCTACAAGACCGACGCCAAGGTGCGCGAACTGACGCCCGGCAACACCCATCTGCACAATTGGCTCGACATGGCGCGTGAGCGCATCGCCTTCCAGGGGCTGCCGGCGCGCATCTGCTGGGTCGGCCTCGGCGATCGGCACAGGCTCGGCCTCGCCTTCAACGAAATGGTGGCCAAGGGCGAGCTGAAGGCGCCTGTCGTCATCGGTCGCGATCACCTCGATTCCGGCTCGGTCGCTTCGCCGAACCGCGAAACGGAATCCATGAAGGACGGCTCGGACGCGGTGTCCGACTGGCCGCTGCTCAACGCGCTGCTCAACACCGCATCGGGCGCCACCTGGGTGTCGCTGCACCATGGCGGCGGCGTCGGCATGGGCTTCTCGCAGCACGCCGGCATGGTCATCGTCGCCGATGGCACACGCGAAGCGGCCAGGCGCCTGGAGCGGGTGCTTTGGAACGATCCGGCGACCGGTGTCATGCGCCACGCCGATGCCGGCTACGACATCGCCGTCGAATGCGCCAAGGAGCACCAGCTCAATCTGCCCGGCATTCTGGGCTGAGCCGATGCGCGTCCTGCGAGCTGCCGGATACCGCTCGATGCCATGGAAGAACGGCGGCGGCGTAACGACGGAAATCGCCGTCTCGCCCGCAGGTGCCGGGCTCGACGACTTCGACTGGCGCGTCTCGATGGCGCGCGTCGAATTGAGCGGCCCGTTCTCGCAGTTTGCCGGCATCGATCGCACCCTTGCCGTGCTCGAAGGCGAGGGCATCGTCCTCGAGATCGCCGGCTACCCGCCGAAATCCATAAACAGGACGACCGCCCTGTTTTCCTTCCCAGCCGACGTACAAACCTCGGCCACGCTGATCGGCGGGCCGATCACCGACCTCAATGTCATGACCCGCAGAAGCCGGATGACGCATTCGGTCGAACGCCTGGTCGTTTCGGCTCCCGTGGAAATCCGGACTGAAGCCGGCACAACCCTCATCCTGTGCTCGAACGGCGAAGTCACTGTGTCCGCCGCCGAACCGGTTCACCTCGGGCCGCTCGACACGCTGCTGCCCGGTCCGGACAGTGCCAGCCTGCTTGTCCAGCCTGCCCATGAGGCGACGCTGTTCGTGATCCGGCTCGGCGACATCTCAGGCAACGATTAACGCTTGTTTCCAAACATGATCGCGGTGCCGGCGAATTATAGCGTAAGCTGACGGTGAGCATCACGAAAAAGCCCGAATCCTCCCCGTCGATCGATCTCGATGGGAGGAGGGGTGCTCGTCGTTGTTTTTCGCTGAGAGATGACGCGCTATCGTGGTGCGGAAACAAACTTTCGGCAAATGGGGTTTATGCAACCAATTGCATTTGAATCGGTTTTAGGGCCATTGCCGCCGTGGCGGTGACGCCGCTGACTGGCCGCTTACGGAATTTTCAATGAATATTCAGACGAACCCTGCCCAAATCGAGAAGACAAGCGCGAGCTTCCCGGCCATCACGGAAGAGCCGATCCGCTCCAATTACCTGCCCGAAGAGCGCCTTCGGCTGCTCGGTGAAAGCCTGGCAAAAGGCGACCTCACCGATCTGTTCGGCCTGACGCCCTTCGATTTTCAAGCGCGTGTCCGCGACAGTGCCAAGAAGATCCTGGAAGTCTACCGTTCGACCAATGCAGTGCAGGCGAGAGGCGAGACGATCACGCCGGCGGCACAATGGCTGCTCGACAACAATTATCTCGTCGAAGAGACCATTTTCCAGGTCAAGCGCGACCTGCCGCGCCGCTTCTATCGGCAGCTGCCGACCTTGAAACTGCCTGACAACGGCAGCGTGCCGCGCGCGCTGGCGCTGGCCTGGACCTATGTGGCGCATTCGGACAGTTCCGTCTCGGCGACGATGTTCAAGGCCATCGTCCAGGGTTTTCAATCGGTCGAACCACTGAAGATCGGCGAACTCTGGGCGCTGCCTTCCCTGCTGCGCTTCGTCCTGATCGAAAATCTCCGCCGGCTGGCGGTCAGGGTCAATCGCACCCGTCAGATGCGCCAGATCGCCAACGATGTGGCGGACCAGGTTCTGGCCACCGACGACAGCGCCGACCGCCAAGCGATCCTGTCCAATTTCAGCACCCACGCGCAGGACACCACCTTTGCCACCCAGCTGCTCTACCGCTTGCGCGATGGATCGCAAAATGCCGGCAAGGCCTTGGAATGGCTGGAAGGCGAGCTCGAAAAGACCGGCTCCGACGCCGAGGAAATCATCATTTCCGAACATCACACGCTGTCCAGCGGCAATGTGACGACGGGCAACATCATCCGCGGCCTGCGCCTCATCAACGACGTCGATTGGACTGTTTGGTTCGAAGGCGTCAGCCGCATCGATACCGTGCTGCGCGAGCGCACCGATTTCGCCGCGCTCGACTTCTTCTCGCGTGACCAGTACCGGACCGCGATCGAGGAACTGGCGCGCCGTTCGGACCTTTCGGAATATCGAGTCGCGGAAAAGGCCATCGAGCTGGCCGGCCACGCCGCCGGCGAGACCATGCCAGGCGATGAGTATGCCGTCCCTGCCGCATCCGCCCACACCGACGTCGGTTTCTTTCTCGTCGGCCCGCGCCGGCTGGAGCTGGAGAAGGCGATTGGCTATCGGCCGACCATCAGCCAGACGGTCAAGCGTGCCTTCCGCAAGACCGGATGGCTTGGCATCGTCGTGCCGGTGTTTGCACTGACGGCCCTGCTTCTCGTTCTTTCCGGCAATGCACTCGCCAATCTCGGCCTGTCGGTGCCGTCGATCGTCCTGATGCTGGCACTGTTTGCCGTGCCGGCCAGCGAGGGCGCGCTCGCGTTCTTCAACACTGTCGTTTCGCTGTTCCTGAAACCGACGCGCCTCGTCGGATACGATTACAGGCACGGCGTACCGCCCGAGGCGCGCACGCTGGTGGTGGTGCCGTCGCTGATCGGCTCGCGCGACGACGTCGAGGAGAACATTCGCAATATCGAGGTGCATCATCTCGCCAACACGGCCGATGAGATCCATTTCGCGCTGCTGTCTGACTGGCCCGACTCGAAGATCGAGATCGATGCGGCGGATACTGAAATCCTCGAATTCGCCCGGGCCGAGATCTCCCGTCTCAACGACCGCTATCCCTCCGAAGGCGCGCCGCGTTTCTACATCCTGCATCGGCGCCGGCTGTTCAATGCGGCTCAAGGGTCCTGGATGGGCTGGGAGCGCAAGCGCGGCAAGCTGCACGAACTCGACCTCCTGCTGCGCGGCGACAGCGACACCACGTTCCTGCCGCTCGACGTGCCGCTGCCGGAAAGCGTCGTCCATGTGATGACGCTCGATGCCGACACGCGCACCACCCGCGACGCGGTCGCGACCCTCGTCGGCAAGCTTTGCCACCCGCTCAACCGCCCGCATTTCGATGCCAGCAAGCGTGTCGTCACCGCCGGCTATGCGATCTTGCAGCCGCGTATCACCGCGTCGCTGACATCAGGCGACGACGCGTCGTTTTTCCAGCGGGTGTTTTCGGCCAATCGCGGCCTCGACCCTTATGTCTTTGCCGTGTCCGATCTCTATCAGGACGTCTTCGGCGACGGGTCTTTCACCGGCAAGGGCCTCTATCATGTCGACGCCTTCGAGACGGCGCTGCAGGGCCGCATCGAGGAAAACACCATCCTCAGCCACGATCTGCTGGAAGGCGCGCTGGCGCGCGCGGCGCTGGTCACCGACGTCGAACTGGTCGAGGACTATCCGACGCGCTACTCGGTCGACGCCTCGCGCCACCATCGCTGGGCGCGCGGCGACTGGCAGTTGCTCGGCTTCATGCTCGATCCGCGCTCCGGCGTGCCGGCTCTGTCCCGCTGGAAGATGATCGACAATCTGCGCCGCTCGCTGACGCCGATCTTCTGGGTGATGGCGGCGATCGCCGGCTGGACGCTGCTGCCCTTCACGCAGGCCGCGCAATGGCAGGCTCTGCTGATCCTCAGCCTGTTCATGGCGCCGACATTCGACATCGTCCATGCCATCCTGCCCAAGAGTGGCGACCAGACGCCGCGCGGCCATTTCTCGGCGCTGGCGCGCGACGTCGCCTTCGGTACCGCCATGGTGGCGCTGAAGATCGTGCTGATGGCGCATAACGCCTGGATGATGGGCGACGCCATCGTGCGCACGCTCTACCGGCTTTTCGTCAGCCGCCAGAACCTGCTGGAATGGCGTACCGCCTCGCAGGCGCACAAGGCGAGCGACAATGATGTCGGATCGTATTACGGCATGATGTATGGCGCCGTGATCATCGGCTTCGTCGGCCTTGCCATTCCGGTGCTGGCCGATTCGACCGGCGCCTTCGTTGCCTTCTTCTTCGCCCTGTTCTGGATTGGCTCGCCGGCCATCGCCAGCTGGATCAGCCGTTCGGCTGAAACCGAGGATCGCTTGCGCATATCGCAGGCCGACATCCATACGTTGCGCACGGTGGCGCGGCGCACATGGCACTATTTCGAAAGCTTCGTGACATCGGAGCATCACCATCTGCCGCCGGACAATTTCCAGGAAAGCCCGGCGCCCGTGGTCGCACCACGCACATCGCCGACCAATATCGGCGTTTACCTGCTGTCCGTCGTCTCCGCTCGCGATTTCGGCTGGATCAGCCTGTCCGACGCCATCACCCGCATCGACGCCACCATGGCGACGATCGAGGGCATGCCGCGCGACCGCGGCCACCTCTTCAACTGGTATGACACGACGACGCTGAAGCCTCTCTACCCGCTCTACATCTCTGCGGTCGACAGCGGCAATCTTGCCGGCCATCTGGTAGCGGTGGCGGCAGCCTGCGCCGAATGGGCCGAAGCGCCCTCCGTCCATCTCCAGGGCGATTTCGAAGGCATTCTAGACACGGTCGCCATCCTCAGCGAAAGCCTTGACGAGCTGCCCGACGACCGTCGTCAGCTGCGCCCCCTGCGCCAGCGCCTCGCCGACCGTCTCGACGGCATGCGGCGCGCGGTCGATACCATCAAGGCGCAGCCGGAAATGGCGTCGATCCGCACCATCAACCTGGCTGTGCTGGCCGGCGAAATCCGCAAGCTTGCCACCGCCATCCACACCGAGGCGGCATCGCCCCAGAGCGATGTCATCGTCGACTGGGCGGCAAGGCTGGAAGCCACCTGCGAGGCGCATGTCCATGACGCGCACAGTGACGACAATGCCGTCGAGGCGCTGCGTGCCAAGCTGCTCACCTTGCGCGAGCGCACGCGCCGCTTCGCCTTCGAGATGGATTTCTCATTCCTGATGCGGCCGGAGCGCAAGCTGCTGTCGATCGGCTACCGGGTCGAGGAACATCAGCTCGATGAAAGCTGCTACGACCTTCTGGCTTCCGAGGCACGGCTGACCAGCCTGTTCGCCATCGCCAAGGGCGATCTGCCGACCGAGCACTGGTTCCGGCTCGGCCGGCCGATCGTCGAGATCGGTTTCCAGGGCGCGCTGATGTCCTGGTCCGGCTCGATGTTCGAATATTTGATGCCGCCGCTGGTGATGAAGGAGCCGCAAGGCTCGATTCTCAACCAGACCAGCAAGCTGATCATCAAGCGCCAGATCCAGTACGGCCGCCAGAAGAACGTGCCGTGGGGCATTTCGGAAGCGGCCTACAACGCCCGCGACCGTGAACTGACCTACCAGTACACCAATTTCGGCGTGCCTGGGCTCGGGCTGAAGCGCGGCCTTGGCCAGAACACGGTGATCGCGCCTTACGCCACCATCTTGGCGGCCCAGTTCAACCCGCGCGAAGCCGTACGGAATCTCGCCCACCTCAGGGAAGTCGGAGCACTAGGCCGCCACGGTTACTACGACGCCGTCGACTTCACGCCGCAGCGCGTGCCGGAAGGCACCGACCATGTCGTCGTGCAAAACTACATGGCGCACCATTCGGGCATGTCGATCGTGGCGGTCGCCGACGCCATCTTCGAAGGCCGCATGCGCGACCGCTTCCACAGCGATCCGGTCATCGAATCGGCCGAACTTTTGCTGCAGGAGAGGGCGCCGCGCGACATTCCGACCGCGACTGTCAGGACCGAGGCCGACGAACGCTCCAAGGACGAGACGGAGATCGAGAGCCCTGACACCCGCATCGTGCTCAACCCGCTGCAATCGCTGCGCTCGACCAGCGTCATGTCGAACGGCCGCTATTCGGTCATGGTCACGGCGACCGGCTCGGGTTACAGCCGCTGGGGCGATCTCGCCGTCACCCGCTGGCAGCCGGATCCGACCGAGGACCGGCTCGGCTCCTACATCTTCCTGCGAGACGCCGGCACCGGCGACTGGTGGTCGGCGACATCGGAGCCGAAGCGTGCGGCCGAGGAAAAGGCGCAGACCCTGTTCTCCGACGACAAGGCGAGCTTCGTCAAATCGGTGGGCACGTTGCGCTCCGAGGTCGAATGCATCGTCATTTCGGAAGGCAACGGCGAGGGCCGTCGGGTCACGCTCTACAATGATGGTCCATCCGACCGTCACATTGAAGTGACCTCTTTTGCCGAACTGGTGCTCGGCCTGGAAGCGTCCGACAACGCGCATCCGGCCTTCTCGAAGATGTTCGTGGAAACCGAAATCGCATCGAATAACGCAGCGATCTTCGCTACGCGGCGCAAGCGCGAGACCGGCGAGCCCGATATCGCCATGGTGCATTTCGTCACCGATCCGTCCGGATCGGCGCGCGATGCCGAGGCCGAGACCGACAGGCGCGCCTTCATCGGCCGTGGCCGTACCATCGTCGACGCTGCCGCCTTCGATCCGGGCGCCAGGCTCGGTGGCCATTCGGGCTTCACGCTCGATCCCGTCGCTTCGCTGCGCCGTCAGGTGCGCGTGCCGGCCAACAAGAAGATATCGCTGACCTTCTGGACCGTCGTCGGCGCCGGCCGCGCCGAACTGGACGAGGCCATCGCCCGGCTCGACCATCCGGAGAGCTTTGCCCGCCAGGCGATGCTCGCCTGGACGCGCAGCCAGGTGCAGACCCGCCATATGGGCCTCAGCCTGACCGATGCCGCCAATGTGCAGAAGCTGGCGCGCTATCTGATCTATCCGGACCCGTTCCTGCGTCTTCCCGCCGAATCCATTGCTACGGGGCTGGGCAAGCAGTCGAGCCTGTGGCCGACCAGCATTTCCGGCGATTTCCCGATCTTCCTGGTCAGGATCGGCGACGTCGCCGATCTCGAAATCGTCGCCCAGGCGTTGCGTTTCCAGGAATATATGCGCACCCGCGGCATGATGATCGACTTCGTCGTCGTCAACGAGCAGGCGTCCTCCTATGTCCAGGACCTGCAGCGGGCAGTCGAGACGCTGTGCGAAAACAGCCGCTTGCGTGGCAAGGAACTCGGACCTCGCCAGCACATTTTCGCGGTGCGCCGCGATCTCATGGATGAGACGACCTACAAGACGCTGCTCGCCGTCGCCCGCGTCGTCCTGCACACGCGCAACGGCACCATCTTCGACCAGATCGAGCGGGCCGAGGCGGCGGCGCTGCAGGCCCGCGACGCCCTGCTGCCCGCAGCATTGCCGGTTCCGCGCGAACTGCCGTCCCTGGTGCCCACGATGCATGCATTTGCCTCGCAGGCGGTCGCCAATGTCAGCGCCGATGGAAGGGGGCTCAGCCAGTGGAATGGGTTTGGCGGTTTCGACGGCGACGGGCGGCACTATGTCGTGCGCCTGGCCGGCCGGCGCACGACGCCGCAGCCGTGGATCAACGTCGTCTCCAACGCCTCGTTCGGCTTCCACACCTCCGCCGAGGGGGCTGCCTTCACCTGGAGCCGCAACAGCCGCGACTATCAGCTGACGCCATGGTCGAATGATCCGGTCTCGAACCGGCCGGGCGAGGGCATCTACATCTACGATCAGGCCAGCGGCAAGGCGTTCTCGCCGCTCGCCGCCATGGTGCGCGATCCCTCGATGACCTACGAGGCCTGGCATGGCCAGGGTTTCTCGACCTTCCGCTCGAAGCGCGGGCCGTTGTCGATGGACCTTACCCATGTCGTCGATCCGGTTGATCCCCTGAAGATTTCGCGGCTGCGTATCCAGAATTCCGGCTCGGTGCCGGCGCGGCTGCGTGTCTATGCCTATGCCGAATGGGTGCTCGGCGGGCATCGGTCAAGCACGGCGGCAACCATCGTCCCGTCCCGTGACGCAGCCACCGGTGCATTGCTGGCGCAAAACCCCTACGGGCTCGATTTCAGCGAGCGGGTGGCCTTCCTCGCCGCCGATGGCGGCGTCCATTCGGTGACATCAGACCGCTCGGAGTTCCTGGGCAGGCATGGCTCCAGTGAGCTTCCGCAGGCGGTGCTGAGCGGTGCTGCACTATCGGACCGTGTCGAGGCCGGCGACGATCCGTGCGCGGCGATCGCCCGCGACATCGAGATCCCAGCCGGCGGCGACGTGACGCTGCTCTGGCTGCTCGGTGACGCCGAGACCGCCGAGGAGGCCAGCGCCTTGGTGCGGGCTCACCGGGTCAAGGATTTCGACCAGCGTCTGGCCGACAATGAGCGCAAGTGGCGCGGCTTTCTCGACACCATCCAGGTCGAGACGCCGGACAAGGCGCTCGACGCGATGGTCAATCACTGGCTGCCCTATCAGAGCCTGGCCTGCCGCATCCGTGCCCGCTCCGCTTTCTATCAGGCCAGCGGTGCCTTCGGCTTCCGCGACCAGTTGCAGGACACGCTGGCGTTGCTGGCGCACGACCCGCAGCTGGCGCGCGACCAGATCCTCAACGCGGCACGGCGGCAGTTCCCCGAGGGCGACGTGCAGCACTGGTGGCTGCCGCGCACCGGCGCCGGCGTGCGCACCCTGATCTCCGACGACGTCGTCTGGCTGGCCCACGCCACGGCGCGCTACCTGCTGGTCACCGGTGATGCCACCATCCTCAAGGAGCAACTGCCCTTCATCGACGGGCAGGCGCTGGCCGAGGATGAGCACGATGCCTTCTTCACTCCCGAGGTTTCGAAGAAGACGGCGTCGCTCTACGACCATTGCGCGCGTGCGCTCGACCTCGCCATCAAGCGCAGCAGCCCTGCGGGCCTGCCGCTGATCCTCGGCGGCGACTGGAACGACGGCATGAACCGCGTCGGCGAGCACGGCAAGGGCGAGAGCGTCTGGCTCGGCTGGTTCCTGTTGAAGACACTGGGCGACTTCGCCCCCGTTGCCAAGACCGAGGGCGATGCCAAGCGTGCACAGGCCTGGGCAAAGCATGCCGATGTGCTGAAGCGGGCGCTTGAAAGCACGGCATGGGACGGCGAATGGTACCGGCGCGGCAGCTTCGACGATGGCAGCCCGCTGGGGTCGCGAACCTCGCAGGAGTGCAAGATCGACTCGATCGCCCAGTCCTGGAGCGTGCTTTCGGGAGAGGGCGATCCGGCGCGGTCGACGACGGCGATGGAGCAGGCGACGAAACTGCTCGTCGACGACAAGCTCAACATCGTCAAGCTGTTCACCCCGCCCTTCTCGAAGACGGAGAAGGACCCGGGTTACATCAAGAGCTATCCACCCGGTGTGCGCGAGAATGGCGGCCAGTACACGCATGCCGCCACATGGTTCGTCATCGCGCTCGCCGAGATGGGGCGGACCGACGAGGCCTATCGCTGTTTGTCGATGCTGAACCCGGTCAACCATGCGACCGACGAGGCCTCGGCCGAGCACTATCGCGTCGAGCCCTATGTCGTGGCGGCCGATATCTATGCCGGGGACGACAATGCCGGCAACAACAAGGGCGGCCGTGGCGGCTGGACCTGGTACACCGGCTCTGCCGGCTGGCTCTACAGGGCGGCGGTCGAAGGCATCCTCGGCATCGAGCGGCGCGGCGAGCGTGTCCAGTTCAAGCCGAAACTGCCGAGTCACTGGGACGGCTACTCGGCAACCCTCAAGATGCTGGGCGCCGAACTCAAGGTTCGTGTCATCCGCGACAATAAGGCCAAGGCCGTGTCGCTGGAGGTGAATGGGGCAAAGACCAAGGCTTCGGCGCTCGAACTGAAGGATGGCGAAGTTACCGACGTCATCGTCAGGATTCCGGCCTGATGTATGCTGCCTAAAAAGCGTGCTCTCGGGTCTAGGCCCGGGGGCGCGGTTTTTGGACCGTGACAGGATGAGAGGCGCCGTGCCGTCCGGTGCTGCCATCGGCCCGATTGAAGAGCATGCTCCTGAGAACCACATGAAATCAAGGGCTTGAGCTGCGCCATAGGAGTCGGCTCGAGCGGAGAGACGTGGCCTCCCGTCGCCTGGAGAGGCGCAAGGCTGATTTGTTTCGCGCTATACTGTGCAGACGGCGATTTCGGCCTTAGTCATCCGCCCGACATTGTTGCTGATTAAAATTATGGCAGCACGCGCGAGCTGCCATGATTTCGCCGCATGCCTGACATTTTACCTGTTTTCTCAAACCGTTAGCTGATCACGGCAGATTTCGGAACGTCGCCATCTTTTGTTCGCTCTGAGGGAACTGAAGAGGTACACGGCCATTGTTTTGCGACGTATCAACCGGTACGAGTTTAAATGATGCAGTGCACAATAAACAGCATGGCGGAGTAACTGGGGTGACCCTTCTGCAAATCTACTGGCGAGCACTCGGATATCTCGCCCAGGACAGGAAGCGCGTTGCGTTGATCTGTTCGGCCAACGTGGCTCTCGCCATCATCGCCATTCTCGAGCCGATCATGTTCGGACGGGTGATCGATGCGATTTCCGAACGCGGCTCGGTGTTTACGACGCTTGCCCTGTGGGCGGGCCTGGGCGCCTTCAACATCGTGGCCTTCGTCCTGGTGGCGCGCGGCGCAGATCGCTTTGCCCACAAGCGCCGCAGCGAAGTGCTTTGCGAGTCGTTCGAGCGTGTGATCACCATGCCGCTTGCCTGGCACCACCAGCGCGGCACCTCCAATGCCCTGCACACCCTGCTGCGCGCCGTCGAGACGCTGTTCAGCCTGTGGCTCGAATTCATGCGCCAGCACCTGTCGACGGCGGTTGCGCTGTTCTTGCTGATCCCGACCGCGGTCAGCATGGATGTGCGCATGTCGATGGTGCTCCTGGCACTCGGTGCGCTCTATGTCGGCATCGGCCGGCTGGTGATGAAGCGGACCAAGGCAGGTCAGGCCGCCGTTGAGCGCCACTACCACAAGGTGTTCGCGCATGTGACAGACTCGGTCAGCAACGTTGCCGTGCTGCAGAGCTATAACCGTCTCGGCCACGAGGCCGATACGCTGCGCCGCTATGTCAAGAACCTGCTCGACGCCCAGAACCCGGTGCTCGACTGGTGGGCGATGGCCAACGCGCTGCACCGTCTGTCGTCGACGATCTCGATGATGGTCGTGCTGTTGATCGGCGCCTATCTGGTCACCCACGGCCAACTGCGCATCGGCGACGTCATCGCCTTCACCGGCTTTGCCACGCTGCTGATCGCCAGGCTCGACCAGATGTCGGCGTTCGCCAACCAGATTTCGGAGGCCCGTGCCAAGCTCGAGGACTTCTACCACCTTGAGGACTCCGCGGCCGACGCCGCCGAGCCGGACGGCTTGCGCGATCTCGCCAACGTCACCGGCCATGTCCGCTTCGAGAATGTCGGCTTCGAATTCGCCAATTCGGGCCATGGCATCGACGACGTCTCCTTCGAGGTCCAGGCGGGCCAGACCGTTGCCATCGTCGGCCCGACGGGTGCCGGCAAGACGACGCTCATCAACCTGCTGCAGCGCGTCTTCTCGCCATCGCAAGGCCGTATCCTGATCGACGGCATCGACACCCGCACCGTAACCCGCAAGTCGCTGCGTCATTCGATCGCCACCGTGTTCCAGGATGCGGGCCTGCTCAACCGCTCGATCGAGGACAACATCCGCGTCGGCCGTGCCGATGCGAGCAATGACGAGATCCATGCCGCCGCCAATGCGGCTGCCGCGCAGGATTTCATCCTGTCGAAGAGCAATGGCTACGACACGCTGGTCGGCGAACGTGGTGGCCAGCTGTCCGGTGGCGAGCGCCAGCGCATCGCCATTGCCCGCGCCGTGCTGAAGGATGCCCCGATCCTGGTGCTCGACGAGGCGACCAGCGCGCTCGACGTCGAGACCGAGGATCGCGTCAAGGAAGCGATCGACGAGTTGCGGCGCGACCGCACCACCTTCATCATCGCCCACCGCCTGACCACCGTTCGCGACGCCGATCTGGTCGTGTTCATGGACAAGGGCAGGGTGGTCGAGATGGGCGGCTTCACTGAGCTGTCGCTGCGCAATGGCCGCTTTGCCAGCCTGCTGCGCGCCGGCGGCCTGCTCAACGACGAGGAGGTTCGCCGCCTCAGCCGCTCCGTGCAGCAACAGCAGGAAGCTGCCGCCTGATCAGGTGGCTTGGTTCCTGCTGTTCAGGCAAACGAGACACGGCGCTTCTTAGTCGTTGTCCGGTTGGACGTATCCGCTCGCTCACTGAGTCGAGAAGCGGTGACGTTGAATATTTCTTGGAACACCTTCCTCATTTCTGACTCGTCGCTGTATTGTAGCCCCATGGGGGGACTATGAACGACGATCACTTGGACAAGGAAACGTCGGTTTCGGCCGAGATGACACCAACAGGCGTTAAGGCCAGTGCCAAGAGCCGGTTCGTGGCTGCCGTTGACCGTCTGGGCGGTAATATAGTCGAAACGCTGAATGTCGTGATCGAGGCACGGACTGCCGAGAAGCGAGCAGTAACCGACGCGCGGGTCAAGGCTATCGAAGCCATAACAGCGATGGGTTTGGAGCGGTTGAAGACCGATCCAGAGTTCGCGGAAAGGGCGATGCGCGGTCACCTCGGTTCAGTGTTTGCAAAGCAAGCAAATAAAGATGCTGTGGTAGATAAAGCTGTGGAAGATCTCCGCCGTCAACCACCGTCGGAAAAAGATTCGGCCTCCGGTGGTGACAAACTCGACGATGCATTCATCAATCGGTTTGAACGTTATGCCGAAGAAGCGACCAGCGACGAACTGAGGGAAAAATGGGGAAGGGTCCTCGCGGCCGAAATTCGCAAACCAAATACCTTTTCCGGAAAAGTGTTGCGAGTAATCGACGAATTGGACCCGCAAACGGCGAAATTGTTCGAGCGTCTCTGCGAATGCCGTTTGTACAATGTCATTCCCAAAACCCTCTTCGGTGATTTGTCGTTCACGGAGAGCGCAAACCTTACCAGCGCTGGTCTGATAGTCGAAGTCGGATTGGGGCAGATTCGCCGATCGAATGAAATCGTGGACGGAGGCGGTACACCGCTATGGTTCTGGAATTTTGATGCATTGGCAGCCGCACTTTCGAAGACTGACACATTGCCTGTGATTGCTGGGCCAAACCCCATATTTCAACTTGATGAGGGCAAACTCACTTTACCAATCTATGTGCTGACCGACGTTGGATATGCGATCTCTTCGATATTGCCGGACCATTCATTCAAAATGATCAACCAACTCGTAGATAAATTGTCGACGGCAGCACCACATTCAGAGGCACGCTTATATGTCAGGCAGTCAGATTCTACGGAATGGGTAGTAATGCGAGTGACCCCTCCCGCCCAATCCTCGGGGTGATTACCTTCGTTTCTCGCGCAACGGCTCGATCGCAAACGTCTTCTCGACGCAGTCATTGTCCAAAGAGAAGATCGAAATGACTCGTCAATAAAGGGCAGTCCGGTCCATTTGCTCAGAGGCGGTTTCCCCAGGCTGCGACACCACCGCTCGATTGCCCCAAACGCATCTGCGGTTTATGTAGAGCCGCATGAGCGACACGACTTCACGCCTGACCGGCTGGATGGATCTTGCCAACCCGACGCGCTTCGTCGGGCTGGCCGACAGGGTCGTGCCGTGGCTGGCGACGATCGCCGCGCTTGTCCTCGCCGTCGGGCTCTATATGAGCTTCGCCGCGCCCGAGGATTTCCAGCAAGGCATCACCGTCCGCATCATGTACATCCACGTGCCTTTCGCCTGGCTCGCCATGATGTGCTACACGCTGATGGCGGTCTCGGCGCTCGGCACGCTGGTCTGGCGGCATCCGCTGGCCGATGTCGCGCTGAAATCCGCGGCCCCCATTGGCGCCGTCTTCACCGCGCTTGCACTGATCACCGGCTCGATCTGGGGCAAGCCGATGTGGGGCACCTGGTGGGTCTGGGACGCGCGGCTGACCTCGGTCTTCGTGCTGTTCCTGATGTATCTCGGCATCATTGCGCTGACCCGCGCGCTCGACGACGCAAGCCGCGCCGCCTGGGCCGCCGCCATCATCACGCTGGTCGGCTTCATCAACATTCCGATCATCAAATTCTCGGTCGACTGGTGGAACACGCTGCACCAGCCGGCTTCGGTGTTCCGCATGGGCGGCTCGACCATCGATCCCAGCCTGCTATGGCCGCTGCTGGTGATGGCGTTCGGCTTCACCGTGCTGTTCTTTGCGCTGCACCTGATGGCGATGCGCACCGAAATCCGCCGCCGCCGGGTCATCGCCATGGGCCGTGTAGCGGCAAGGCAGGCGGAGCAGCCCGCCAACTGACGCGCGTCGCGTTCCTTCCCTCTGTCCTGCCGGACATCTCCCCCGCAAGGAGGGAGATCAGATGTCGTTTCTGCTTTCGCCAATCATTGACGTTGTAAAGTGAGCACCGACGCCGAAGCTGCCAATCTCCCTCCTTGCGGGGGAGATGGCCGGCAGGCCAAAGGGGGGTGCTGTCCCGCCGGCGTCGCGAAGTCGTAGATGATCGATCTCACCCCATCCGGCCGCGCGCGGCTACCGGCAGCGTTTCCAGCACCGTGTCGCCATCGATCAGATTGACCTCGTTGAACAAATTGGTGACCACGCAGCAATGGTCGGGCACGACGCGCACGCGTTCGCCGATGCGCAACTTGCCGTCGCCTGAAAGCGTGACGGTCCCGTGTTCCTCGCTCAAGCTCGTCACCCGCGCTCCGGAAATGCCGAGCAGTTCGCCGAAATCGGCGAGCCCGAGCGTGTCGCTGGACAGCGCCTTGCTGCCGGCATCGAGGATGGCGCGTGTTGCCGTGGGATGGCTGACCACCGTCGACAGCACCGTCAGCGCGCAATCGTCGAGGCTGCCGACGCCCTTCGCGACCTGGTAGCGGTCGAGATAGATATAGGTGCCCGGGCGGTATTCGGTGACCACCGATGCGTCGCTCGAGCGCCAGATGTCCGGTGTGCCGCCGCTGGAGATGCGTTCGCAGGCGAGACCCGATGCGGCAAGCGTCTGCTTGGCGTCGGCAAGCCAGGCTTCTGCCTCCGCGGCGCGGCCGGCGGCCGGGTAGGTCATCAGCCCGCCGAAGGCGAGGCCGCCGGCTCTGTCGATCTGTCTTGCCAGCGCAACCGCTTCATCCGCCGTCTGCACGCCGCAGCGGCCCATGCCGGTGTCGCATTCGACCAGCACCGGCAGACGATGGCCGGCATCGGTGAAGGTGGCGGCCAGCCCCTCAATCGTCTCCAGGCTGTCCGCTGTCACCGACAAGGTGATACGGCCATGCAGCGCCAGAAGCCGTTCCAGCTTGGCGCGCCCAAGGATGTTGTAGGGGAGAAAAATGTCGGCAAGGCCGGCGTCGGCCATGACTTCTGCCTCGCCGATCTTCTGGCAGGTGATGCCGACGGCGCCGGCCGCGACCTGCTTCTTCGCCCAGTAAGGCAATTTGTGCGTCTTGATATGCGGCCTGAGCTTCAGCCCGTTCTTGTCGGCATGGGCCTGCGCGCGGGCAATGTTGGCTTCAGCGCGCGCGGCGTCGATCAGGATCGACGGCGTGTCGAGATCATGGATGGTCGGCATCAGCTGTCACTCTCTGAGAAATCCGCAGCGGTTATGACCTCGAACGGGTGCGATGTCACGCGGCCAGCGGACCCGATCTGTGGTCCATGGGCCGGCGCAAGGCGGCAAATGGATCGACACCGGAACGGCGTTCGGCTATGCGATTTGCCAATGCATGTCGCCCAAAAGTGTGCAGCGGTTTTGGGTTCACGACATGCACGCTAACAACCTAAAGCGCGTCGCGTGCTAGACGCGACACGCTTTGGACAAATCCATACGAAGGATCATGATCATGAAACGCTCCGCCATCAACGACATCATCCGCGAAGCCGACGCTTTCATCCGTTCATTCGGCTACATCATGCCGCCCTTCGCCTATTGGTCGCCGCAGGAGATGAAGGCGCGCCAGGTCGACTCCGCGGCCGTGTTTACCTCGCGGCTCGGCTGGGACATCACCGACTACGGGCAGGGCAAGTTTAGGGAACTCGGCCTGTTCCTGTTCACCGTCCGCAACGGCCGCTACGAGGACATGAAGAAGGGCATGGGCATGCTCTATGCCGAGAAGATCATGATCTCGCGCAAGGACCAGCTGTCGCCGATGCACCGCCACAACATCAAGGCCGAGGACATCATCAACCGTGGTGGCGGCAAGCTGGTGCTGGAACTGTTCATGCATGACCGCGACGGCGGGATCGATCCCAAGGCTGAGGTATCGGTGCCTGTCGACGGAACGATCCACAGGCTGCCGGCGGGTGGGCTCCTGAAGCTCGACCCGGGCCAGAGCGTCACGCTTTTGCCCGGCGTCTGGCATGCCTTCTGGGCCGAAGGCAAGGATGTGCTGATCGGCGAGGTGTCCACCGTCAATGACGATCTCACCGACAATGTGTTTCGCGAGCCGATCGGCCGCTTTGCAGACATCGACGAGGATGTCGTCCCCGTGCACCTGCTGGTGTCCGACTACGAGAAGTGGCTGGGCTAAGGGGCAACGAGGGCGCGGGAATCGCGCGGGCAACTAGGATGTCGGGCTGTCTCCGTTTTGCCAGCCGGCTAGCTCTGGCAGGTCGTCAAGCCAACTTTTCTCCGTCATCAAGGCATCGCCGGCCTGCGGGTCGGTGGCGTTTTGAATGAGCCAGTCTATCCACTTCCGATAGGCAGTCGGGTCCAACTGGGGCGGCAGCACCTTGGCCTTGGCCAGCATGCGTTTGCGGAAACTAACCTGCCTGCGGAGTTTGGTCGTCGTGAATTTGATTGCCTTGCCTTGGTATTCGACCGTCCAGCGCTCATCCCCATGGCTGGTGAGCCTGTCGATGGCGAAACCGACATCGACCGGCCTATCCCGCCAAGGAAGCTCGACGGCATTCTTCCTCAGATCGAGTGCCCATCGCCTGTAGTTGGTCCCGGCACGCTGGGGCGGCAGCACACCAGCCTGTTCGAGCATCTTCCGGCGGAAGGTGGGCTGCTTCTTAATCTGGCCTGTCGTCAGCTCGATGCGATGCCCGCGGAATTCGACGTGCCATCGGATCCTCCCGTTGCCGAAATACTTCACCAGCCTGTCGATGACGAACTCGTCGTGGGAAAGCATCACGCAGCCTTGGCTGATGCTTTCGAGAATGTACTGGCTATCAGTGGGCATTACGCAGCCTCGTGCAGGAACCTTTCATGAAGCTTAGCCAGTAGCACGCATCAGCGGCCAACAATCTTTTTCGCTCGGAAATCTCGCCTGCCGGCCCTCCCACCCTTCGATTCCTAGCGCAGGTTGTGCGAAGATACCCGACAGTCAATCCTGGAGGGCCGCGGAATGGCACCGGAGAAGCGCTACGATTGCAAGCTGAGCATGACGCCCGAGCAGGCTCAGGAACTGAGGCGATTGGCAGCCGAGAATAGCCGCAGCATGAATGCCGAAGTCAACGCACGGCTGTTGGCGACCTTCATTGCCGAGGAGATCGCCAGCCTCCCGCAGATGGAGGCCCTGAGCTATACCGACCAGATGATCGTGGTGATGGCGCTCCGTAACATTCTCGCAGAACGCGAGGCCTCCAAGCCTTCCTCAGCCGCACGCTAGGCCGCCACCGCTCTCGGAAATGAAGTCGATGCCCGGCGCGGCGTCAATCCATGTCGCGTTTCATGTCGCGTCGAGTAGCCGCGTATCAGTGAAAACCGTTGGAAACCAAGAGAACTGGTTTGCAACATGGCGCGACATAAAAGGTGCGTATCTGCGCGTTTGAGGTCGGATAAGTTATTGATTTTGTTGATGAAAATGATGGCTGGGGAACCTGGATTCGAACCAGGACTAACGGAGTCAGAGTCCGTGGGTCTACCGTTAACCTATTCCCCAGCAGGCACGGTCATGAACCGTGCGGGCCAAGCGGCCAAGCCGCTGTGAGCGCTGCCTTGTAGCCGCCAGCGGAAAATAGTCAAGCCTGCTGAGTGGTTCAATCGCTACGTTTTGTCGGCCGGTTTGAGACGCCACGCTTCAGACGTCTCCACGCCTCAGCTCTCTGTCCGGCTGAACTGCGAGCGCTCGAAGAGCAGCACGATGCCCAGGCCGAGGAACAGCGGGATGATCAGGTAGAACAGCCGGAACACTAGCAGCGCCGCCAGCACACCGACCGGGTCCATGTCGGACAGGCCGGCGAGGAACACCACTTCGAACACGCCGAGGCCGCCCGGGGCGTGGGAGATCTGCGCGATCGAGAAGGAGACGAGGAAGACGCCCAGCACGACGAAATAACCGGGATTGTGGGCCGCGGGCAGGGCAAAGAAGATGATCGCGGCGGCCGCCAGCAGTTCGATCGGGCCGATCAGCAATTGCCTGGCGACGATCGGCAGCGCCGGATAGTGCAGCTGAAAGCCAGCGATATTTAGCGGGCGCAGATGCAGCCAGCTGCCGAAGATGTAGGCGGCGACCAGGATCAGCATGGCGATGCCGGCTGCCTTCGACAGGCCGTGATGGGCAATGCCGGAAAACCGGTCGAGGATCTCAGGCTCGAAGACCAATACGAGGCCGGAGGCGAGAATCGTCGACAGCACGAAGGTGATCCAGCAGATCGCCACCAGCACGCCGACATCCTGGCCGCTGAGGCCTCTGGTGCCGTAGGCGCGGTAGCGGATGACGGCGCCGGAAAACACCGAGCCGCCGATGTTGTGCGACAGCGCATAGGTGGTGAAGGAGCAGAGCGTGACGAACAGCCACGAAACTTTCTTGCCGATATGCAGGAGCGCGATGTGGTCGTAGCCGGCGAGCGAGGCATAGGCGATGACCGAACACAGTGCGGCGAGTATCCAGCCTCGCGCCGGGATGGCTGATATGCCGTCCCAGACATCGTCAAGCGAAATGCCGCGCAATTCGTGCCAGAGCAGCAGCAGTGAGAAAATCACCGCCGCGATACCGACGACCGGCCAGAAATAGCGTCTCCAGTTCATTGCCTGATTGCCATGCGTTGCGGGTCCGCTTCCTTTTCTGTTGGTGATGGGAGGAGACCGGCTGCGCCGGATTCTTCCACCCATTTCAGAAATGCCTCATTGAAGCCGGCTATTCAACCGCGAACGTTTTTCGCGGCGGCAACCGGCAGGATTTGGCCGTCTTGCAAGCGGCTGAAAGGGACGCCGGCAGGCGTTGCGCCAGCAACCGAGCCTTGCGGATACATTGCGTAATGCTCAGGGAATGGCGGTTTGCTGACCCAGCCGGCAAAATTCGGCACGCGGCTCTTGGTGATCGGGCGCGGCACTGTTAGTCTGGCGGCAACTTAAAACACTGAAGCGCCTGCTGCGTCCGTCATCGGTTCGCGCGGCGCCGGAAGGAACGACAGTGGAAGACCACGACACCGGCGCCGGCGCGCCGGAGGTGGGCGCGTCCAGCACTTCCCTGGGGTCATCTGGCCCGGGGACCGCCAGCTGGCAGCAACGCCGCCCGACGGAGCCCCGCTCCGCCAACGGGCAGGCGGGCGACGCGCCCCAGAAAGGCAAGCCCAAGAAACGGCGCAAGCGAAGGCGCGGGCGCAAGGTTTTTGTGCGCGACGAAGCGCGTCCCACGGAGAATCGATCGCCGGCGCCGGATAAAACCGGTGCCCCGGCGGAGGCGCACAGACCGGCGGAATCGGTGGTCTCGCCCGCAGCTGCGCCGGTGCGCTTCGAACAGGGCGCCCGTCGGCCGCCGGTGCACGAGCTTCCGGTGTTTGCGGCCCTCGACCTCGGCACCAACAATTGCCGGCTGCTGGTAGCCGTGCCGACGCGGCATGGCCAGTTTCGCGTCATCGACGCCTTTTCGCGCATCGTCCGGCTGGGCGAGGGGCTCACCGCCAATGGCCGGCTCGGCCAGCCGGCGATGGACCGCGCGGTCGAGGCGCTGAAGGTCTGCGGCGACAAATTGCGTAACCGCAAGATCCGAAAGGCACGGCTGATCGCCACCGAAGCCTGCCGCACGGCCGACAATGGCGTCGAGTTCCTCGACCGCGTCGAGCGCGAAGCCGGCCTGAAGCTCGAGATCATCGATCGCCAGACCGAAGCGCGGCTGGCGGTTTCCGGCTGCGGCTCGCTGGTCGAGCGCGACACGCAAGGCGTCGTGCTGTTCGATATTGGCGGCGGCTCCTCCGAAATCGCTCTGATCGATCTCGCCGGCCGCCGCTCGCCGAGGCTCGCCAACCATATCGTGTCGTGGACGTCGCTGCCTGTCGGCGTCGTCTCGCTGGCCGAGCGTTTCGGTGGCCGCACGGTGACGCGCGAGATCTTTGCCGCCATGGTCGACGACGTCGCCGGCCGGCTGGCCAGCTTCGACGGCCGCGACCGGCTGAGCCATCTCAAGACGAGCCCGAATTTCCATCTGCTCGGCACTTCCGGAACGGTGACGACGCTGGCCGGCGTTCACCTTGACCTCGAACGCTACGACCGCCGCCGTGTCGACGGGCTATGGATGGACCGCGACAGCGTCGACCGCATGGTCGAACGACTGGTCGGCTGGGATTTCCAGCAGCGCTGCGCCAACCCTTGCATCGGGGCGGATCGCGCCGATCTGGTGCTGGCCGGCTGTGCTATCCTCGAAGCGATCCGCGCGGTATGGCCATCGGAACGATTGCGCGTCGCCGACCGTGGCCTGCGCGAAGGCATATTGAGCGAGCTGATGGCCGATGACGGCGTCTGGCGCAATGATGGGCGTGGCAGAGCATGAACAGTCGACCCCCACTCCGTCGAGCGTCGCTCGCCCCCACTCCCGGGCTGGTATAAACATATGCCAGCCCACGCGCCCGAGGGGGGGGGCGGGTGGCGG